>JBDSFP010000397.1:0-5984 GCA_039919415.1 Aquaticitalea sp.
TATTGTCGAGAGGGATTGGTGCTGACAGAATTGAAAGCGCCATCGGTTATGGCGAATCACAATTGTTGAACAAATGCACCAACGGTGTGAAATGTACCGAAGAAGAACACCAATTGAACAGACGTTCTTATTTTTATATTTTGAAAGAATAAATCGAGCTTACATTACAATTAAAAAATCAGACTTCCTATGGAGTCTGATTTTTTTTTTGATTGCTTCAACATATCTTCGTTCAGTCTTTTGTAATATGGAAAATCGTTTATATTTTTTAAAACAACATTTTTTATTCTCTTTTAAAAAAAATATTGAGCGAATTAGGACATATCAAAGCAAACCCAAAAATAGGAACTGAAGTTATAATTGATAACGGAAATTTCACGAAATATAATTTACTTGATTTTTGGCGCTGGAGTGTTTCCGACATTTTGAGCAATGCCACTCGCGGAAGGTTTGCGGAATTTATTGTGGGAACTGCAATTGATATAGATCCACAAAATTTAAGGAGCGAATGGGATGCCTACGATTTGACAACTGATGGCGGAATTAAAATTGAAGTCAAATCAGCATCATATATCCAAAGTTGGAATCAAAAACAATTCTCAAAAATTTCATTTTCAATTAAGAAGGCCCGATATTGGGATTCTGAAAATGCAATACAACATCATGAACCAAAAAGACATGCTGATTTGTATGTACTTTGCCACTTGAAACATACAGATCAAGCTACAATTGACCCTTTAAAAATGGAACAATGGGATTTTTATGTTCTGCCGACATACAGATTTGAAAATTATGAACGAAGCCAAAGTTCAATAACAATAAATTCGTTGCGTAAAATAGCTAAACCAACAATATACTTGGAGCTAAGAACAGAAATTCAAAAAGCATATAATGATCAGAAAAATGCTCTAAATCAAAAATTTTAATACGTTCTAAATCGTCTTATACATTTGGCACTTTAGTTGGATAACCCGAATGAATGAATCTAAAAAAGCCACAACTCTCGCTGTGGCTTTAATAACTAACACATAATAACTATTCAAAAACTCATTTCTTTATAAACATATTGGTATAATACCATCTTCCTTCGCTGTTCTGTTCGGCTGAGATATCAAAATCCGTATAATTGCCTTCTATATTTGCTCTATGACTCTCGCTGTTAATCCACGCAGTTACAACCGTTTGTGCAGAACTGTAACCATAAGCCACATTTTCTGAAACAGTAATGGCTCCTGCATTTTGGACCAAACTATTTCTTCGTTGATAAAAATTATCGTGGTTAACCTCATTGACTTCAACCATATAATCTGTATGCGTTAATGCCACAGATTTAATGATGTTCATGTTGTGCAATGGATTCAATCCCATCCCGATCCGATGTTCGTTGATGAGCTCTAAAATTTCTATTTCCATGGTTGTTGCAGCTGGCGCATTTGCTAAAGTCGCAGAATCAATTGCGTTGTTTGGCATTTCTTCAGTTGAACATGAAAAAGTCAACACTGCCATAAATGTCGCTAAGGACAGAAGTCTAATGTTTTTCATAAGAGGGTCATTTAGATTTGGTAGATCTAAAGTAGCCTCATTGTTAAAAATTTTATGTTAACAAAATGTTAAAATCGATGAAAAACACGCATTTTGTCGAATTTTTATGTAAATCATCGATGAAATGCATTTTTGAAGTTATAAATTATGTAATACGTCGCTGCATTTTTGCATTTCGTCGATGTTTTGTATTAAATATTTAAGGAGCCAAGCGGTTCATTGTCCAAAAATAATCTTCGTCCAATTTATAACGGATTCTATCATGTAGCCTATTGGCACGACCTTGCCAAAACTCCATCTCACTAGGTTTTACTATAAATCCGCCCCAATAGTCAGGTCTTGGAACTTCTTTTCCTTCATATTTAGTTTCCAGTTGCTTCAATTGCTTTTCGAGCACTTTCCTATTCTTTACCACCTTACTTTGATGTGATACCAAAGCTCCCAATTGGCTGCCACGAGGTCGGGACTCAAAATAACCATCGCTTAAATTTTCGGCTATTCTTTCGGCTTTACCTTTAATAATGACCTGTCTTTCGGCTTGATGCCAAAAAAAGGAAAGACAGACATTTGGATTTTTCATGATGGCCTTCCCTTTTTCACTTTCATAATTGGTATAAAATATAAAACCATCAGGCGTGAATTTTTTCAAAAGCACTACTCTACCCTTTGGATATCCATCCAAACCAAGGGTTGAAATGGTCATGGCATTGGTTTCACCTTCGTCATAATGGTTGTCCACCTCATGAAACCACGTTTGGAACAATTGCATCGGATTATCGCTGATGTTGCTTTCCGACAATTCCTGCTTCTCATAGGACTTCCGATAATTGCTTAAATCTTTTTCCATAGACAAATGATTATTTAGTACTAATGTTATTATTCATTCTCAAAAAACTAAATAAATAATAGATAATAAATATAGGTAATGACCTTAGTCAAAATTAAACATTTTGCCATCCGCTGCCAACTTCACAGATTGAAAAATGGTTTGAGCCTCGGTCTTAAATTCCTTTTGGTTGTCATAGCGCGTAGAGAAATGTCCCAAAATCAAAGTTCCAACTTCTGCTTTTTTTGCAATCATGGCAGCTTCCTTTGCTGTAGAATGTTTTGTCTGAGGCGCCAATCTCGCATGTTGTTCCAAAAATGTCGATTCATGATATAACACATCCACTCCTTTAATAATTGGAATAATGGATTCACTATAAGCTGTATCACTACAGAAGGCATAGCTTTTTGGTGGATTTGGATCTGTTGTCACTTTTTTATTGTCTATCAATAGACTTTCCTTATTCTCGACATCAAAACCCTGTTTCAATTTTCGATAATATGCCATTTCAATATTGGCTTCAAAAACGGCGTTCATGTCCAAATGGCGCTCACCTTTTTTTTCCTTGAATAAAAACCCATTGGTATAAATGCGATGATCTAATGGAATCGTATATACTTCCACTTTATCATCCTCAAAAATCAATTCGGAAGTTTTAGAGGTCAATTCGTGGAAAATCAATTGATAATTGGTCCAGGAATCAGCCAATTTCATTTGAAGCGTAATGACTTCTTTCAAACCTTTTGGGCAGTAAATATGCAAATCAGTTTCGCGTGTTAATAATCTAAAAGTTGAAATCAAACCCACCAATCCAAAAAAATGATCACCATGCAAATGTGAAATGAAAATATGTTTGATACGAGCAAACTTTACCTTGTTGCGTCGTAATTCCACTTGGGTGCCTTCACCGCAATCAATCAAAAACATGTGATTGATGATTTCCAACACCTGCGAGGTGGGATTGGTATCTGTTCGTGGTGTTGCACTGAAACAGCCGAGAATTGTGAGTTTCATGTATGTTTTAGTAATTCTTTTTTCAGAAGCATTTTTTTTATCAAAACGATTTGGCCTAAATGATAGTAGGCATGCTCAATCATACCATCGATATTTCGTTGGTAGGTTCCATATTTTTGGTCAACAAACACTTCGCTTAATTTTTCTTCTGGCATTTGTTCAATCAACGCAGCGAATTCTTCCGCATCGTTCCAAAATTTCAATAAAAAAATTTGCCATCTATCTTCTGAATCAATAGTTGGAAAATCGAAACTGTATGTGTCTTTTATTTCAAGACTTCCTCCCTTCAAGACATTTTTTACACCATTGATGTAATAATGGATATGCTGTGCCAAAACGGATATGGAGTTTAATGAATTCAATTCCGTTATTGCAATCACCCAATTCAAGTCAGACAATTGGTGTTTATAATTTGTATTGGCGACCCAAGTACCGTTTATAATGATTTCCCTAAATCGTTTTGCTATTTGATATGTATTTTTCAATTTTTACAATTAAACCATCAGATTTGTCGATTAAACAACGAACATTTAGAACCCCAGATCGCGTTCCATTTCTTCCATTTCGATGATGTCGTAGGCCTCCTTTAAAGTTGGCACCACAACCACTTCATCAGGCATTTCGTCCAAATTGGCTTTGTCTGTAACGATTACAAAAGAGTGTTTTGCATGTCGATGTCTATTGGAAAGATCTAAAAATTCGATGATATGTTGTAACGTGACTTTTTCCATGACAGAAAGATTGACAATCACGTCATCATTTTTGAACTTCGGATAGGTGGCTTCCAATTTTTTAACCAATTCAACAATGGTACTTTTCTCTTGTATTATTATAGTAATGTTATCGTCTTTGTCAAAAATCATAATCTCAATGTTTAATTTTGGAAGCCAATAAATAGATGACAGCCATCCGTACGGCAACGCCATTCTGAACCTGTTCTAAAATGATAGCTTGTTTGGAATCGGCAACGTCACTCGTTATTTCCACGCCACGATTGATGGGTCCTGGGTGCATAATTGTAATTTCTTTGTCCAATGAATCCAATAACGCTTTGTTGACGCCGTATTGTTGGGTGTATTCCCTCGTAGAAGGAAAATAATTGATGTCCATCCGTTCATTCTGAACCCGCAACATATTGGCAACATCACACCAATTCAAGGCTTTGCGAAGATTTGTTTCCACTTTCACCCCCAGTTTGTCAATATACTTTGGCAATAAGGTTTTCGGGCCACAAACCATCACTTTGGCACCTTGCAATTGGAGCGCAAAAATATTGGATAAGGCGACACGACTGTGCAGAATATCGCCCACAATGACCACTTTTTTGCCTTTGACGCTGCCCAATCGTTCTCTAATTGAATAACTATCCAACAATGCCTGTGTAGGATGCTCATGTGCGCCATCGCCTGCATTGATGATACTGGCATCGACATGTTGCGACAGAAAAACACTAGCTCCAGGGTTTGGATGGCGCATCACCACCATATCTACTTTCATGGAAAGAATATTGTTGACCGTATCAATTAGTGTTTCTCCCTTTGTAACTGAGGATTGCGAAGCCGAAAAGTTGATGACATCGGCAGAAAGCCGTTTCTCTGCCAATTCAAAAGACAGCTTAGTGCGGGTGGAATTCTCAAAAAACAAATTTGCGATGGTAATATCGCGTAGCGAAGGCACTTTTTTAATCGGTCTGTTGATGACTTCCTTAAAATGATCGGCCGTTTCAAAAATAAGCTGTATATCCTGTGAGTTCAGATATTTGATTCCCAATAAGTGGTTGACACTTAATTCGCTCATATTTTATTAGTCTTCAGTTCGCAGTCTGCAGTTGGCAGTCGCAGTATTTAATGTTCAATGATTGTTACAAAATAATTCGTAATTTGTAATTCTTAATTCTTAATTCTTAATTAAATAAACAACATCTTCTCCGTCATTTTCTTTCCAACACACTTTTACCTTTTCTTCATTAATGGAATCGACTTGTCGTCCTCTATAATCTGGTTGGATTGGCAAATGTCTGCTAAATCGTCTATCTATCAAGGTCAATAACTCAATTTCGTTCGGTCTTCCAAAGGTTTGAATGGCTGTTAATGCAGCGCGAATGCTTCTTCCGGTATATAAAACGTCATCTATAAAAACAATATTTTTATCTTCAACCAAAAAGTTGATTTCTGTGGAATTGGCTTCCAAAGGTTTCTCCCCTCGTCTGAAATCGTCCCGAAAGAATGTAATATCAAGATGGCCTAATTGGATATTCTTGATTTTGTAATCGTCTTTTAGAATTTGGGCCAAACGATTGGCAAGAAATTTGCCACGTGGCTGAATGCCTATCAAAACAGTATGGCTGAAGTCATTGTGATTTTCAATTAGTTGACAGGCCAATCGATGAAGAATGATGTTTACCTCTTTTGCGTTAAGTAAAACTTTTTGGCCCATATAGTTTCCAAACGTATTTGGATTGCAAAGTTAGGATAAAAAATTTGGTGCGCAATAAATTTCTCTCGCAAAGACTCTGAGACGCAAAGCGGGAAATAAAAAAGCCTTCAACATACATTGAAGGCTTTGATTTATAAAAACTCAGGAAAGATTATTTAGATTTCTT
>JBDSFP010000229.1:0-2785 GCA_039919415.1 Aquaticitalea sp.
TCAACACCAATTACAAAGTCTCTCCTCCGTTACGGACCAAAGCAGATTGTGAAGCACTGATTGAAGGTTTGAAAGATGGTACGATTGATATGGTAACGAGCGACCACAATCCAATGGACATCGAACATAAAAAGGTGGAATTTGACCATGCCAAATATGGTTCTATTGGTTTGGAAAGCGCATTTGGTGCGTTGAACCGCATTTTTGCCATCAAAAAGACAGTCGAATTATTGACCAAAGGAAAAGAACGCTTTGGATTGGAATCATCTTCGATAACTATCGGAAGCCAAGCTGATTTGAGTCTTTTCAATCCGAATGGTGAATTTGAATTTTCCAAAGAGAATATACTTTCAAGTTCAAAAAACGCAATTTTTTTAAATCATAAACTCAAAGGAAAAGCTTACGGAATTATATCAAATAATCAATTGATTTTACATCCATGACTGCACAAACGATAGAAGAAGGCAAAACTATGGCCATTGTGAGTTATTTAACGCTTATTGGGACACTCATCGCCTTTTTTATGAACCAAGATAAAAAGAATACTTTTACGGCATTCCACACACGGCAAGCTCTTGGATTGTGGATCACTTATATGATTATCGCCTACGTCGTAAGTGGTTTTGACAATTGGAGCATTACCATGGCATTCTGGATATTTTTTGGGATTCTGTTTTTCTATGGAATATTCAATGCATTCATTGGCAAGGCACAACCTATTCCTATTTTAGGTGATTTATTCCAACGAATTTTTGCATCACTGGGAAAATAAAATGGATTTATCACTTCATCACATCACACGACCTTCCAATTTAAACGAAAAAGCACCTCTAATGATCATGCTCCATGGATATGGTAGTGATGAAAACGATTTATTTTCGTTTGCTTCGGAATTGCCAAAGGAATTATTCGTTATTTCGATAAAAGCACCTTACGCCATGCAACCTTATGGAAATGCATGGTACACCATCAATTTTGATGCGGAAATGAACAAATGGAACGACAACCATCAAGCGATCCTATCGCGCGACCTCATTGCAAAATTCATTGATCAATCCTGTATTACCTATCCCGTAGACAAAACCAATGTGACCTTATTGGGATTTAGCCAAGGTACTATTTTGAGCTACGCCGTAGCACTTACCTTTCCTGAAAAAGTTAAAAATGTGATTGCTTTGAGCGGTTATATCAACGAAGATATCCTTCCAAAAGATATAAACCAGAAAGATTATTCGCATCTTAATTTTTATTGTTCCCATGGAAGTGTAGACCAAGTGATTCCTGTGGAATGGGCGAGAAAAACACCAAAATTTTTAGACAAACTTCATATCAAACATACCTATTCGGAATTTCCTGTTGGCCATGGCGTGGCACCGCAGAATTTTTTTGAATTGAAGCGTTGGTTGGATACTAAAATTTAAAGGAGTTTATCTAAAATGAAAAGCCGTCAAACAATGTCTGACGGCCTTCCTCTTTCTCATAGCAATTTGTAAAGAAAGCTTCAATAAAGATTTTTCTTTTTAGAATTTGAAAATCTGGAAACTGAAATAATTAATTAGTTACCCCTTATAAATTAATAGCGTTTATCCAATTTCCAGAGATTTCAATAATACATACGTAAATTTTGTTTGTACGGTTTTAGGGAATAAAAAAGCTACTCCAAAACATAAATGGAGTAGCTATTTATAAAGTAATCTATCAATGTTTCTCTTTAGGGACAAAAAATGTTTACTGTATGTTTCATCAACAAATTATATAGTGGATTATTCAATTTCCATGCCAAAAGATTATGAATTTTCTGGGAATTTGCCCTTCACACCTTTGAAAAAGGACTGGATATAATTAAAATCAGCTTCCACATCATCCGTAAGATAAAAGGGTTCTGAAATTTTATTCTGTTTGTGTTCAAAATCCAATGTGAACATGATAATCGGTACATTGGCTGCTTTCGCAATGTAGTAAAATCCTGTTTTCCAATGTTGCACTTTTTTGCGCGTACCTTCGGGCGATAGTGCCAAACGGAATTCGTCACGAGTTTTAAACAATTCTGCGATGGCCTGCACTTTGTTCTGACCTGAAGTTCTGTCTAAAGCTGCTCCACCAATACTTCTGAAATAATAGCCAAAAGGACAAACGAAGAGTTCTTTTTTCCCAACGAAATTTGATTTGATTCCAACAACCTGACGAAGAAGCAAGGCTATGAAGAAATCTTGTTGGCTTGTATGAGGCGCAGCAATCAATACTGCTTTTTTTACGATGTTTTTAGACATTGTAACGTTGCCAACAACTTTCCAGCCAAGAAGCTTAAAGTAGATCCACTTGGCTAGCCACCGCATACTACATTTTTTGATATAATGATTTCAGTTTTTCCCGAGTGATGGTCTGTTTCCAGTTTTTTCCCAAGGCATTCTGCCAAAGTGGCTCTAAACCGAGCGCTACGTCAATCATAATATCTATTTGATCCTCATCCAAATGAGAACAAATATGTTGCGGAAGCTGTATGTTGTGCATTTTTTTCATCTCCTTAAAAAGCTTGACACCTTCCGGATAGAATTCTTCCAAATGATCAAAAACAATACAATTCCCAATACCGTGTTTCGTACCTAATAAATAAGACAGACCATAACTTAGAGCGTGCGCAACACCCACTTGGGAATAAGATATACTCATCCCACCATGCCAAGATGCCATCATGAGTTTTTCTTGAGATTCTACATCTGAAAGAGTGATTTCTAAAAAGATTTCTTTACAAAGGTGGTAAGCCATCTCTCCATAAGTTTGGCTA
>JBDSFP010000239.1:0-4591 GCA_039919415.1 Aquaticitalea sp.
AATCCAAAAAAAGAGGAAATACGTTTTATCGATGCCGTGTCCCAAGGCCTTAGGCAATCGATGCAACGTCATAAGGATTTGATAATTATGGGACAGGACGTCGCCGAATACGGGGGTGTTTTTAAAATTACGGAAGGTTTTGTAGAGGAATTTGGAAATGAACGCGTACGAAATACACCTATTTGTGAATCCGCCATCATCGAAGCTGCCATGGGTCTTTCAATTGCCGGAATGAAAGCAGTAGTTGAAATGCAATTTGCTGATTTTGTGAGTTCTGGCTTCAATCCAATTGTCAACTATTTGGCAAAATCACATTATAGATGGAATGAAAAAGCGGATGTCGTCGTCCGGATGCCATGTGGCGCTGGCGTTGCAGCTGGACCTTTCCATTCTCAAACCAATGAGGCTTGGTTTACCAAAACACCTGGTTTGAAAGTGGTGTATCCAGCATTTCCGTATGATGCCAAAGGTTTGTTGGCAACTGCCATCAACGACCCAAATCCTGTATTATTTTTTGAACATAAAGCATTGTACAGAACAATTCGTCAGGAAGTGCCAACCGATTATTTTACGATACCATTTGGAAAGGCTTCCCTTTTAAAAGAAGGTATAGATATCACCATCATCGCTTATGGCGCAGCAGTTCATTGGGCTTTGGAGACTTTGAATAACAATGCCGATATTGAAGCCGATTTATTGGATTTAAGAAGCCTTCAACCTCTGGATACCGAAGCGATTTACAAGTCCGTGAAGAAGACAGGACGCGCCATTATCTTGCAGGAAGATTCTATGTTTGGCGGCATTGCGAGTGATTTGTCAGCCTTGATTATGGAAAACTGTTTTGAGTATCTCGATGCTCCAGTCAAACGCGTGGCACGTATGGAAACACCGATTCCATTTATTGACCAATTGGAAGACCAATATTTGGCGAAAGGGAAGTTTGAATCTGCTTTGAGGGAGGTTTTGGGATATTGATTTTATTAATAAAGTTATTATGGGAAGAAAAAAAGTATTTGATAATGTTCCTACTCATGATGAAATGATGGTTCCCACTATTAAAGCTTTGAAATTATTGGGTGGATCTGGTTCTATTGAAGAAATTAATGAAAAGGTCTTTGAAGTAGCCGGATATGATGAAAAAATTTTAGAGATTCCTCATGATGAAAATGGTGTCCAAACAAAAGTAGAATATCGCTTGGCTTGGGCTAGAACTTATTTAAAGAAAGTAGGTATAATAGATAATTCGTCTCGTGGAGTTTGGTCTTTAGTTGATAATGACATTAATATCAATTCAATAAATCCTGATGAAATACTTAAGACTGTAAGAAAGGAAACTAAAAAACAAAAGAATAAGAAAATTGATGATAAAGAGATAAATGCTGAAATAGAAGAAGAAGTAAATGAGCAAATCGACTGGAAAGCAAACCTGATTTCCGTTCTTTTGAATATTGAACCTTCAGCATTTGAAAGACTTTGCCAAAGGATTTTAAGAGAAAGTGGTTTTGTCCATGTAGAAGTTATGGGCAAATCTGGAGATGGAGGTATTGATGGGAAAGGAATTGTACGTCTTAATGGTATTTTGAGTTTTCATGTTTTTTTTCAGTCAAAAAGATATAAAGGCTCTGTTGGTTCAGGTGACGTAAGAGATTTTAGGGGAGCAATGCAAGGTCGTGCAGACAAAGGACTTTTTATTACGACAGGCAATTTTACAAGAGAAGCAATTAAAGAAGCAACAAGAGATGGGGCTCCACCTATTGATTTAATTGATGGAGAATTACTATGTAATAAATTGAAAGAATTTAATCTTGGTGTAAAAACAGAATTGATTGAGCAAGTAACAATAAATCCCGATTGGTTTAATAAAATATAATCTAAAACAAATCAATTCATCCCATCCGCCACGGTCTGCACTTCATCCAAAACCCTTAAAAAATTCCCACTCCAAAGCATCGCAATCTCTTTTTCGGTATAACCGCGTTTAACAAGTTCCAAAGTTACATTCAATGTTTCTGAAGCATCGTTCCAACCCTCAACACCACCGCCTCCATCAAAATCGCTGCTGATGCCCACATGTGCAATACCTATTTTCTTTACTAAATAATCAATATGGTCCACAAAATCCTGAACATTCACCGCGGGCGGCACGTTCTTCATGTGGACTGCATTTTCCTTGATGATCGGTCTGATTTTGGACAAGGCATTAAAATATACTTCGCGCTCTTCGTTTGTCAATTTCCCCATATCCTTACGCTCCACCCAACTTAAATCCATTGCGGCCAATAATGGAATGGCGATTTCCTTTTCAAAAGATGCACGTTTTTCGTGCTTTTCGGTATTCAGATAGGAAGAAAAGGCAACCGCTTGTACAACGCCACCATTGGTTTTCATCCATTCCAATTGTTCATCATCGAGATTTCTGCTGTGATTACACAAGGCTCGAGCTGAAGAATGTGAGGCAATGATTGGCGCTTTGCTCAATGCAATCATATCTCGCATCGCTTCCTTGGAAGGGTGTGACACGTCGACCATCATGCCCAATCGGTTCATTTCCTTGATCACTTCTTTTCCAAATTCACTCAAACCATTATGTAGCCAAACGTTATCCACTTCCCCAGTATTGCTATCACTCAATTGGCTGTGCCCATTATGTGCCAAGGACATATATCGTCCTCCAAGTTTATATAATTTTTCAACATTGTTGATATCTGTTCCAATTGAATAGCCATTTTCAATGCCAATCATGGCGACTTTTTTGCTGGATTCTACAATGCGACGTACATCATCTGAAGTTGTTGCCAGTTCAATGTCTTTGGGCGCATAGACTTCACATAATTTGTGAATGGCTTCAAATTTTGAAATGGCATTGGCATGGGCTTTTTTATAACCTTCAACCGTCAGGGATTCTTGCCCTGTA
Source organism: Aquaticitalea sp. (assembly GCA_039919415.1). GTDB lineage: Bacteria > Bacteroidota > Bacteroidia > Flavobacteriales > Flavobacteriaceae > JBPOFM01. The sequence continues at coordinate 2,915 of JBDSFP010000239.1, forward strand.
AAGACAATGAACCACGCAACATCAAGTCCGCCTTCCTTCATTTTGGGAAGATTTACTTGGTTGTCCAAATTCTGAGTGTAGTTGATGAAATCCGTAAAATTCTTGATGTTGATATCGCAATGGGAATCCAGCGTGATAACATTTTTATGAATGGTTTTGACACGTTCAATAAGTGCGACGGAATCTTGAGCTTTAGTTGGTGTATCCATGTATTTAAATTGGTTTTTACAAGAATTGATTGTAAGGATGAAAGAAAAAAGAATGATTTGGTTTCTTATTGTTGGAAGTATTTTTTGGTTTTGGAAAGTTACAAAAAACTGCAATCATTTGATTAAATGCGTATCTTTAAAACGAATTAAAAATATCCAAGCCTTTGAGATTAACATGTTTATTGGTTTTAAGCAGTATTATTTTGGGTTGCAACGATGCTTCTGTTGAGCCAAAAAAAAACTATTCATGGAAATCCATAAGGGTCACAGCAACAGCTTACAATTCAACGAAATGGCAGACCGACCACAATCCACATATAGGTGCTTTTGGCGACAGTCTAAAACCTGGAATGAAATATATTGCCGTTTCACGGGATTTGTTCCGAAACGGAATGAAACATGACACACCTGTTCGCATTGATGGGCTGAAAGGTTTATATTTGGTCAAAGACAGAATGCCCTCACGATGGAAAAACCGTATTGACATTTATATGGGAACGAACGTCGATTCTGCACGACAATGGGGACGAAAAAAAGTGGATATCGATTATAGAATTGAAGTCAATGACCAAAAATTCCAGAAAAACCAAATAATTAATCAGACATGAAACATCCATGTTTAAACTTTAATGACACACACGAAAGTCTATTATGGATGTTCCATGTGTCCTTTAAAAAACAAATCTTATAGACACATGAAACAGACATTTTATCTTGCAATTACGATCGCATTTTTGTTAACAGGTTGTAAGACCAAAGAAGACCACAAAGACCAACTCGTTGCTGAAGCTCCAAAAGCAAAGAAAATAGCCAAAGAATTGGAAACCCATGGCGACAAACGCACCGATAATTATTTTTGGATGCGCTTGAGTGACGAGCAAAAAAATGCAAAAACTCCTGATGCTCAAACCCAAGACGTATTGGATTATCTCAATGCGGAGAATGACTATTTGGGTAAGGTCATGGAACATACCAAATCACTTCAAGATACATTATATAATGAAATTGTGGGGCGCATTAAAAAAAATGACGCTTCTGTGCCAGTGAAAGACAATGGATATGAATATTATTCACGTTATGAAGAAGGAAATGATTATGCTTATTACTGCAGAAAAAAAATCGGAAGTGACCAAGAGGAGATCATTTTCAATGGCCCTGAAATGTCAAAAGGCCATGACTATTATGGCATTGGCGGACAAAATGTAAGTCCCGACAATCGACTGATGGTCTTTGGCATCGATACAATCTCCAGACGACAGTACACCTTGTTTTTTAAGGATTTGCAAACTGGCAAACTTTTGCCAGACCAATTGAAGAATGTAAGTGGAGAGGCTGTTTGGGCCAATGACAATAAAACGGTTTTTTATTCGGCCAAGGATGAACACACCTTGCGTCAGGATAAAATATATAAACACACATTAGGCACTGAACAATCTAATGATGCACTTGTTTTTAATGAGAAAGACGA
>JBDSFP010000027.1:0-3131 GCA_039919415.1 Aquaticitalea sp.
ATCATTTACAACGGTCCATTGGAAATGCCGATGGCGTATTTACCATCATTTTCAAATTCATTGACGGTCAATGGACAATCGTTGCCGACATGTCCTGTTGATCAAGCCGCTGTTTCTTCCGATTTAAAATGCTCGTACAGATCATCGCATCCTAAACCCACAATGGACAAACTTTTACGCTTGGTAATGGATTCATTATGGAGTTGTGCCAAAGCATTCACACCATAACGGTCGATACTTGTCAAACCTTCGATACTTAAGGTAAGTGAATTGAATTTTTCGAAGATGTCTTTAAATTCATTGGTGAATTCATTAACATTTTGTCTGTTAAGCACACCTTTGATTTTAAACTGATTGTTGTAACTGGTAATTTGGAGATTCATAATGTCCTGATTAAATTGTTAAACTTAGATTTGGCGCTATTAATGAGGGAATTATAAAATAAATGTCCTTAAAATATTTTAAACATCGATAGATTTTCGATGAACTGAGTCAACTTTGGAACAAAACGAACATGAGTGCAAAATTTGACGTTCAACGTAACGAATCGATTCGACAAAAAAAATTTATCTGGGATTTGGAATCTGGAATCTGGAATCTGGGATTTGGGATTTGGGATTTGGGATTTGGGATTTGGGATTTGGAATCTAGGATTTGGGATTTGGGATTTGGGACTTGGAAAAAAAATATTTACTTGATATTTATATAATCTAAAATTTTCTGTCAGGGCTGAATCTTTGCAAATCCATAGAAGTTTTCTTTTCAGAAATCAATTCTGAAACAAATTTCCCCGTTCCTGGTCCCATACTCCAACCCATCATTGCATGGCCTGCAGCAATAATCAGATTATCACATTTTGACGATTTACCAATATAAGGCAATCCATCAGGAGTTACAGGTCGCAAACCACAAGCTGCATCCTTTTTTTCGGCTTCGGTCAATGTGATTTCAGGATAATATCGGTTTGCAGCATGGGCAATCGCTTCCACTCGGACTTTATTGATATCGTGGTTGATGCCTGCAATTTCCATGGTTCCTGCAAATCGGGTAAACCCATTCATCGGCGTCACTGCCGCTTTGGCTTCGCATAATATGGATGGAATCTGAATTCCAGTGGGTTTTTTGGTATTGATTCGGTACCCTTTGCCTGCTTGTAACAACAACTTCAGTCCTAATTTTTTGCTCAGCAAATGGCTCCATGAGCCTGCTGCCAATACAAATTCGTCAGCATTTAATGTTTGCTTGTTGGTTTTAATCGAAACGATTCGTCCATTTTTCAATTCCAAATCTTCAACCTTTTCGTTGGGATAGAATACGACACCAACATCTTTTAAATGAGCTTTCATCTCATTCATAAACTCTTGAGGTGTGGAATGGGAATCGCATTTATAATAAGTAGCGCCTTTCACATTGATTTTAATATTGGGTTCCAAACGCTTTAACTCTTCCAGATTGATTTCCGAAGCATCCAAGCCTTCACTTTTTGCCAAATGCGCTGCTTTTATTTCCCCTTCCAGCATCTTATCCGTTTGACAGAGCATCAACAAGCCTTTTCGTTCCAAATGAAATGTGAAGTTTTCGTCGCGCTTAATGTCGTCATACAACTCCTGGCTCAACAAAGTGATATTTTTTATTACAGGAATTGCACGCGCAACATGTTCGGCATTACATGATTTATTGAATGCGAATGACCATTTCAGAAAATCGGCATCCAACCGAGGTTTGATATATAAAGGACTTGCGGGATTGAACATCCATTTCAATCCTTTTTTCATGACGCCAGGAGCAGACAAGGGAATGATGTGGCTTGGCGATACATAGCCCGCATTTACATAGCTCGCACCAGCATCCATATTGGATTGATCGATTACAGTCACTTGATGCCCTTCTTTTTGAAGATAATAAGCGGAACATAAACCGATGATACCTCCTCCGATAATGATTACTTTTTTACTCATTTATTGCCATTTAAAATCCCAAATTGGTTTTGCTCCTAAAAGATTTTCTACAAAATAATTCCATTTTTTTTTGATAAAATACAACCTTGCCTTTCCTTGATAACCATGTTGTTGGCTCGGTAAAATTAGCAGATCAAAATCTTTATCAGCATTTTCCAAGGCTTCTGCCAATTTAAAGGTAGCAGATGGATTGACATTATTATCAATTCCACCATGAACCAATAACAATTTCCCTTTCAAGTTTGCAGCATTGGTGATGTTGGACACTTTTTGATAAGTGCTATCGACAGGCCAACCTTGGTACATTTCTGGCCACCAAGCTTTTTCCATTCTAAAATCCTGATCACCTGAACTCGCCACGCCGACTTTATAAAAATCAGGAAAACCCAACATTGCTCTTCCCGTATCATAACCGCCAGCAGAATGACCAAAAATACCAACTTTATCTATATTGATCCATGGATATTTTTGTGCCAAATATTTAATTGCCAACACATGATCTGCTAAATTATTTTCCATGTTTTTATAGGAGTGGTCATGGAATTCTTTAGAACGCCCTGAAGTTCCCAAGCCATCAATACCAACCACAATAAAACCCAACTCTGCCAAAGACTGGTTGCTAAAGCCACGATCAAAGGATTTAGGAAATACTTGTGTATGCGGTCCTGTATAAGTGGCATCAATAATTGGATACGATTTGTTGGGATTGAAATTAGTTGGTTTCCAAATAACTCCATAAATGGTGGATTTTCCATCCTTTCCTATGAGTTCAAAAACTTCTGGTGATTGCCATCCTTTGGAGACTGCTTCAGCGACATCAGCTTTGGTCAATTCAGCTAATATGTTTCCGGTTTTTGCATCTCTCAAAACGGTCGTCGTTGGAATATCTATCGTAGAATAATTATCAACAAAGTGTTTCCCATCATTAGAAAAATTGATAACGTGATGTGCGTTTTCTGGCGTCAGCAAAGTTAATTTTCCATCAAAATCAACTTTATACAATTGTTGGTGATACGGATTCATATTGGCATTCTTTCCTGATGCCAAGAAGTAAATTTCTCCATTGATTTCATCCGTATAGACAACAGAATTGATATAATAATTGCCTTTGGTCACAGCAGTTGTTTCGTTGGTATTTAAATCCTCAATATACAATTGTCTCCAACCACTGCG
>JBDSFP010000055.1:0-3747 GCA_039919415.1 Aquaticitalea sp.
GACGCAATCGTTGCCGTTGTTGCAGGAGTCGTTTCGGGTTTCACTTCATTTTTTTTCAATCCCGATCCAGTAGTGACATCTTCACTAATACCACCTACAACAGTTTTCTTCTTATCTTCAGAAGCTGTTGATGTTGGACTATTGGGCATCATCGCAGAAGTATTTCCGTTGGAAACAAACGTTCCATCATGCAACGCTTGACTGAAGGATGTTCCGCCCAAAACACTGGAGTTCCAAGTGTCTTTGATAAAATCGAGATAGGTCATGTCGTTGCCAGTCCATTTTAACAAAGCTTCCTGAAATTGACGCGTATCAAATAACGGACGAATGGTGGGCTGCATTAAGGCAAATTGCCCTTTTTTAAGTTCCACATCTCCCCAAGATTCCAAATAATGCGGTGTTGCGGCAATATATTGGGAAGCTGAAGCTGTTTCATCATCGTTCATTGAAAAAGCGATGGACAATTCTGTTTTCTTTAACCCTTCTTTGAAATCAGCAGCGTTTGGTAAGGAAAATAACGGATTGACACCACTCATGATGATGGCTCCAATGGTCCCAGCTTTCATGTCGGCAACCAATTTAGTAACCTCTTTGTCATTTCCTTCCCTGGTCATGATAGGTGTTGACGTATCCAAAGCCTTATTTTTCAAATAAGAATTTATTTCCAACACCACAGTCTGGGCATCCACATCCTGGATTCCAGTAACCACCAATCCATTGCTTCCCGCTTTTTTAAGTTGGGAAGCCGCGCTTTGAATGGCATCGTTCATAGGGCCTGACATTTTGCCATCTGGGACAGAATTACCAGTAACTAAGCTATACAATTTTGCCAGGGCATAGCGCTGTTGACTTGGAGTCATCGGCACACGTTTATCAGCCTTTGCACCTGTAATGGTCATATTGGCCTCAAATTGGATGTGACGGGACATCTTGCCATCTTTGGGAATACGTCCTTGCGCATAACCTGTGGAAAAACCGCCACCATGCCAATCGCCCAAGAAATCCGCTCCTACAGATACGATGGTTGACGCTTTTGAAAAATCATAATTAGGCAAGGCTCTCTCACCATATTTAGCTTGATAGGCATCCAAAGTTGCAGATTCTGAAACCGCGTCATAAACAACGTGTCTTACATTGCCATAGCTTTCCTTAAATGCATCAATCAGTTTTCTGGTGGAAGGACTTGCGAATGTTTGTGTCAACAGCGCAATTTCCTTCCCCTTAACTTTTACATCGGTCAGTTTTTGGTTGACTTCCACATCAAAATTATCCCATGAAATCGTTTTGCCATTTTTCATTGGCCCTTTTACCCGTGTATTGTCATACAATCCCAAAACAGATGCATTGACCCTTGCATTTGCCCAATTTTCAGGAGAAGCAAGATTGTTGTTTTCTATTTTGATAGGTCGCCCTTCACGTGTTTTTACAAGAATTGGCGTAAAATCAAAACCGTCGGCAATGGCTGTTGCATAAAAGTTGGCAACCCCTGGAATAATGCTTTCCGGTTGCACCACATAAGGAATCGATTTGATCACAGGCCCTTCACATGCGGCAAGCGACGCTGCTGCCGTACTGAAACCAACATATTTTAAGAAATCACGACGCGTAGTGGAAGAGGTTTCCAAAGCAGATTTGTTTCCCAAAAATTCATCCGTTGGAATCTCTGAAACAAATTCATTTTCCCTTAGCCTCTTAACAATAGAGCTGTTTTCGTTAAGCTCTTCAACACTTTTCCAGTATTTCTTGTTTGATGACATAATCTATATTTACGATTTTTGAATTTTGAATTACGATTTTGATTTGGTGATTCCGAAACTATTCGTGAATCGTAATTCGTAATTCCAAAATATTTTATCTTGTTGTTATTTGTTTTAATTGGTTTTTGTATGAGTCCAAAACCAAAACTGCATCTTCAATTTGTTAATAATGGCATTTTCCACATTCAATACCTCCCATTTGCGCAACGGTCAGCTTATCAACCCCATATTTTTTGGACAGTTGGTCATGAATTTTGGTATAGTATGCATTGTCTTCAACTTTTACATTGGTTGTTCTGTGACAATTGATACACCAACCCATGGTTAAAGGCGAAAATTGGTACATGACTTCCATCTCTTCCACAGGACCATGACAGGTTTGGCATTGCACGGCACCTACAACAACGTGTTGTGAATGATTAAAATAGGCAAAGTCAGGTAAGTTATGAATGCGGATCCATTTCACAGGTTGCGGTGTTCCCGAATAAGCTTGTTCGGCAGGATCCCAACCTGCTGCGGCATATAATTTTTTGATTTCACCGTCATAATAGTCTTTGCTGAAATCCGCAGTTGCGGTTTCTGGAGCGACTTCAGAAATTGATTTATGACAGTTCATACAGACATTCAAGGAAGGTATTCCTGAATGTTTACTGACCCGTGCGGAAGAGTGACAGTATTTACAATCGATACCATTATCACCGGCATGGATTCTATGGGAATAGTGAATTGGCTGCACCGGCTGATAACCTTGGTCCACACCAACCTGCATCAAATAACCATACACAAAATAGCCACTAGCCAACAATAGGAAAATACACGTGACCAACACCAAAAATTGATTTTGGACAAAAGCTTTCCAGATTGGAAGCCTTTTTTCTTCATGAACTACGGGAATCCCTTTTGCATCGGCAAAACGAGTCAAAGTGCGTCTTACCAATATCAAAGCACCAGCCAACAAGGCAAACAACATTGCCAAGGCTCCTAAAATCAGTTTGTTTGAAGTTCCGCCATCCGAAGAAACAGCTCCTGACCCAGCTACAACTTGTGGCGGAGGTGGAGTTTTTGGAACCTCATTGGTATAAGCAATAATATTATCAATGTCTCCCGTAGAAAGTTGCGGGAAAGCAGTCATCGCTGTTTTGTTGTATTCGTTGTAAAGTTCGTTTGCGTAAGCGTCTCCCGATTTGATGACTCCTGCACTGTTGTGCACCCAATCATAGGTCCATTGTCGGTCTTTTCCTTTTTCCAACAAAGTCGCTTCAATGTTACGAAGCGCTGGACCGGTCATCTTTGCGTCCAATTTATGACATGCTGCACAATTGGCATTAAATAAGGATTTTCCGGCTGCAGGATCGCCTTCTTGGGCTTTGAGTGAAGTTGAAAACGTGAGTAAAACTATAAATCCTAAACCAAGAGCGGTCGAGGTCAATTTACGGAGTATCACCTGTTGCATATTGTTAGTTAAATTATCTTCTAAACTTTGGTATGATTTTTTCATTAAAAAAGAAAAAAATACACTTATAAAAATCTCTCGCAAAAGTAATACTTAAAGTCGATTTGCGAAATGTTAGCGAAGTGTTAATCCTTAATTTATAAAGATTCTAAATAATAATTTTGACTATAAATAAGTTTAATAAATATACTTTTGTAACAAACAAATTTAATTATGAAAAACCCACATTTAAAAGTCCTGTTGATATTCATTATTTTCATGCACTATTCAACAAAAACGCAGGCTCAAGAGGGACAAGTGACCATCGATGCCGATAAAGATATTGATAAATTATTGGAATTTAAAAAAGATATTAAAACGGTGGATTTGTATAAAATACGGATTTATTCTGGTGACCGAAGTGGGGCTGAAAGTGCCAAAAGCCAAGCCAATGGTCTTTATGGAGAATGGCCTTCGGTAATGGAATATGAAACGCCCAATTATAAGATTTATGTTGGAAATTTTCTGAGCCGATTGGAAGCCGACAGAGCACTATTA
>JBDSFP010000074.1:0-3002 GCA_039919415.1 Aquaticitalea sp.
CTGGACTTCCAATCCGGAAGGCCGACAGAAAGATGCCGAAGGAGTTGGTAAACTTATTGAGGAACACTTTAAAAATCTAGAGAAAAAATAATGTGCTACTACAACGGAAATAAAGTCACCAAAGAAGAATTCATAAGGCTCAAACACCTGGAGAAAAAAGTTGCCAGTTATGATTTTCTAAACCGTGATGTTATCAATGGTTTTGATTTTGGTACAACTGCTATTCTTAAACCTCACTATGACAAAGAAGACTTTGATATTGTGCAAATGGAATGGGGCTTTATTCCCGATGCATTGGGTTGGCCATTTATTGAAACGAGAGAACAATTGAATAATGTCCGTAGAGGTTATAAAGACCCAAGAGGAAAATGGAACCAGGGAATAAATTTCCTAAATGCAGTATCAGAAGAAATTGTCAAGAAAGGAAAAGTGTATCGCAAAGCTGCCTTAGAGAGAAGATGTATTTTTTTATCATCTGGTTATTATGAATGGCGGCATATTTTCCCTTTGAATAAAAGAACTGGCGAACCACTAAAGACAGCTAAAAAATATCCTTACCGTGTTGGACAAAAAGGAAAAGAGTATTGCATGATTGCAGGCATCTGGCAACCATGGATGGATGCTGATACAGGAGAAACGGTTGACACTTGTGCAATGACAACCACAGCTGGTACCATAGTAACTGGTCAAATCCACAATAGCAAAAACCGTATGCCTAAAATGTTGACAGAAGATCTTGCCTGGGAATGGATGTTCGGCAAACTATCCGAAGATAGAATTATCGAAATAGCGAAGTGGCAAATGCCTTGGGAAGACACAAGTTATTATACTTTGGCAAAGGATTTTTTGAACTCCTCAAATCCTTTAATTGAATACGAATATGATCTCAAAGAATTACCTCCAATAATTACACCCGACAATCCGGAAGGCATTCAAAAAGGACAAATGGAATTGTTTTAAACTAATAAGTGCAAAATAAAACTATTTTTAAAAAATATACCGATTGGTATTTAATTTTATATATTTGCCTTTATAATGACTAACAACCTTTCTAAATCTGAACGAACAAGACAGTTTATCATTGAAAAAACAGCTCCGGTTTTCAATACCAAGGGTTTTGCAGGTACCTCTCTCAACGATTTAACTAATGCTACCGGATTAACCAAAGGAAGTATATACGGTAATTTTCAAAACAAGGATGAAGTAGCGATAGCTTCCTTTGATTTCAATTTTGCTAAAGTGACATCCTACTTGAAAAATAAAATCCTGGCATCTGAAAACGCAATCGACAGATTATTAGCTTATCCCCAGGTTTATAGGGATTTTTTAAAAATTCCATTTTTTCAACCAGGTTGTCCAATATTAAATACTTCTACCGAAGCTGACGATACTCACCCATTATTAAAACAAAAAGCAGGTGAAGCTTTGACATTTTGGAAGAAATCTTTAGAAAACCAGATTAAAAGAGGCATTGAACGAAAAGAAATTAAAGCAAATACAGATCCAGTTGAATTTGCAGTTGTTATTATATCCCTAATTGAAGGGTCAATAATGCAAGCTAAAGTAACTGGCAAGGCCACTGAATTACGAATTGCAATGAACTTTTTACAAAAGCTAATTTCAGAAAAAAAAGTATAAAAATTTTTTATCCTATAATATACCGAACGGTATATTTACTATATTATGAAAGAAGCATTTATTATTTCAGCAAAACGAACCCCTATTGGAAGCTTACAAGGTTCACTTAGCAATTTCACTGCATCCGAATTAGGGGCAACATCTATTAAGGCTGTAGTAGAAGCTCTTGATTTTCCAACTAATAAAATTGATCATGTTTACATGGGTAATGTTTTGTCAGCAAATCTTGGACAATCTCCCGCAAGACAAGCCTCCCTTCTTGCAGGCCTCTCGTATAATACAGACTGCACAGCAATAAACAAAGTATGTGCTTCTGGTCTCAAAGCGGTTATGATTGGAGCTCAGCAGATACAATTCGGCCTTGCAAATTTAATAGTAGCTGGCGGCATGGAAAGCATGAGTAACACTCCGCATTATTTGGAATTTCGATCTAAGCATAAACTCGGCGATGGAAATCTAAGTGACGGCATATTGAAAGATGGTTTAACGGACTTCAATAGTCAGATGCACATGGGCAAAGTAGCTGAGCTTTGTGCCAAAGAATACCATATTTCTAGATCTCAACAAGATGAATATGCTTTACAATCCTACACCAAGGCAATAAAAGCAACAGATGAAGGAATGTTCCAAAATGAAATAATACCCATTACAGATAAAAATAATCTTACAAGTGTTTTAGCAGAGGATGAAGATATCCGGAAAGTTATCCCTGAAAAAATTCCGATTTTAAAACCTGCCTTTCAGGTAGATGGAACTATAACTGCCGCAAATGCAAGTAATATAAGTGATGGTGCTGCTGCTCTGCTGCTGGCTTCCCCATCTGCAGTCACAAAATATAACTTTGAGCCTATAGCTAAAATCACTGCATATGCTGATGCCGCCCTCCATCCTTTAATGTATGCAACAGCTCCGGCAATAGCAATTCTTAAAGCTTTACAACTTGCAAATCTATCAATCCATGATATTGACTTTTTTGAAATCAATGAAGCATATGCTGCGGTAATTATTGCCAATCAAAAGTTGCTTGGTTTAAACATGGAAAAATTAAATGTCTATGGAGGTGCTATTGCAATGGGTCATCCATTAGGCGCATCCGGGGCCAGGATACTTTGTACCCTATTATCAGTACTCAAACAGGAAGGCGGTAAATATGGTCTTGCGGCTATTTGTAATGGTGGTGGCGGTGCTTCAGCAATGATTATTGAAAATATGTAAATAATAATTATGAAAGAATACAAACAATCTTTAGAAAGCAAAATGAAAATCCGTTTTCATGATTGCGACCCATTTAATCACTTGAATAATTCAAAATACATTGACTATATCCTGACAGCCAGAGGCGACCAGTTAATAGAAAATTATAG
>JBDSFP010000105.1:0-5663 GCA_039919415.1 Aquaticitalea sp.
AGAAAGGACTTTCTCAAATTCTTTGTCGCTGCCATATTTGGCGTTGCGATAAATATGCTGCTTTTCTTAAAAGGCCTTGAACTTACCACACCCATCAATGCTTCGGTCATAGTGACAATTACGCCAATCATCATCCTAATCCTCTCGTCATTTTTTTTGAGAGAAAAACTCACAGCCCTGAAGATTTTGGGTGTCATTCTCGGATTCTGTGGCGGAATATTATTGACAGTACTTGGCAAATCCACGCGTGTTGGAGATAATTTGCCTTTGGGAAATCTATTCATTTTCATCAACGTGGTATCCTACAGCATCTATATAATCATGATAAAGAAATTGACTTCAAAATATCATCCCTTTACGTTTATCAAATGGTTGTTTTTATTTGGTTTATTTCTGGTAATCCCCTTTGGATATAGCGAACTCCAACTGATCCAATGGGACACATTTACACCTTATATTACATTTTCAGTAATCTTTGTGATTGTTGGTGCCACTTTTGGGACCTATTTGCTGAATCCGTTGGCATTGCGACAACTTAAAGCCTCGACCGTTGGAATTTTTATTTATCTGCAACCTGTCATCGCTGGAATTTTTGCCATCATTATGGGTGTTGAATCGGAAAATTGGATAAAAATAGTGGCAATGCTGCTTATCTTTTTAGGGGTGTATTTGGTCACCAAAAAACCAAAGTTAGCGACCTAGATCTTTTGGCATTACTGCATTCTTACGTGTGTCTTCCTTGGTCAGGATTTTAAAATCAGTTGTTTTTGGAAATGAAGCCATTTCCTTCAGGAAATTGTTTGGCAAAGCGGTCAATTTTCGAGATTTTAAATGAATCCACGCACCAAGAATATTGCAATACGCCAAATTTTTGCCCGTATCATCATAAATATTGTGGATAATTTTAAAAAACATCCCATCTTGACTTAAACCCGAAATTTCCAAGCTTACCGTAATAGGTGTTCCGAGAAAAGCCTCTTTGAAATAATAGATATGTTCATGGAAAATCACTGGACTGATATCAAATTTTGCCAAATTATTCAAGGAAAATCCATGCTCTTCAAAAAATGCGACACGAGTATGGCTCATAAAATTAACATAAGCGGAATTTGCCAAATGCCTGTTGGCATCAACATCGCTCCAACGGATTTCGAATTGCTTTTTGTACATGTTTATTTTTAGATTATAGAAAAAAGATAATAGAACATAGACTTGTTGCTTCTGAAAATTAAAATTTCGCTATTATTCAAGTTTGGGATGTATTCCATTCAATTTTGAATGGCAAATTTAGAATTTTCAATTCGCTTTGTAGCAATTCCCTTCTGTTATAAACCTGTTAAAATTGATGATTTTCATTATCTTTGTGCAACTTTTTAAAATAAGTCCATGATACAATCCATGACAGGCTACGGAAAATCCTTGATACAGCTTCCAACCAAAAAAATATCCATTGAAGTCAAGTCCTTGAATAGCAAAAGCCTCGATTTGAACACGCGCATGCCTTCAATGTATAGAGAAAAAGAATTGGAAGTGCGCAAATTGAACGCTTCCAAATTGGAGCGAGGCAAGGTCGATTTTTCTTTGTATATGGAAATCACGGGCGAAGAGACCTCCACACAAATCAACAAAACAGTTGTCAGACAATACATCAAACAGTTGCGTGAGGTCGTTGATGGCGACGAAACTGAATTGCTCAAAATGGCGATACGCTTGCCAGATGCTGTGACCACCGAACGTGATGAAATCGATGAAGATGAATGGAGTGAAATTGCGGCAGAAATCGGTTCAGCTTTGGAAAAAATACATCAATATCGGTTGGATGAAGGAAAAAGTCTGGAATCAGAGTTTATTGACCGTGTAAAAAATATTGATGATTTGTTAGACGAAGTCATCGCAATGGATCCTGAACGAATCGAAGGTGTTCGCGAACGTTTGCACAAAGGCGTTGCTGAATTGAAAGAGAAAGTGGATGAAAATCGATTCGAACAGGAATTGGTTTTTTATATTGAAAAATTTGACATTACCGAAGAAAAAGTCCGACTCAAAAACCATTTGGATTATTTCTTGAAAGCTCTGAAATCGGATGATTCAAACGGGAAAAAATTGGGCTTTATCGGTCAGGAAATGGGACGTGAAATCAACACGATAGGTTCCAAAAGTAATTATGCACCAATGCAGAAATTGGTCGTGCAGATGAAGGATGAATTGGAAAAGATTAAGGAGCAATTGTTGAATGTTCTTTAATAAGAATAAAGAGAATAGAGAAAAGACTGATTTTCATCAGAATAATATTAGTGTATTCGTGGCAAATAAAAAAAAGGACATCAAGCAAGGCAAACTAATCGTATTCTCTGCACCTTCGGGTTCTGGAAAAACAACCATCGTAAGGCACTTATTAAAGCAACCGGAACTGAATCTGGAATTTTCCATTTCCGCAACTTCCCGTGAACAACGTGGTGATGAAATCTTTGGCCAGGATTATTATTTTTTGAGCTTTGAAGAATTCAAAATGAAAATTAAAAAAGATGAGTTTCTTGAATGGGAAGAAGTGTATCGAGACAATTTTTATGGTACGTTAAAATCGGAAGTCGAGCGTATTTGGTCACATGGCAAAAATGTTATTTTTGATATCGATGTGTCTGGCGGTTTGCGTATCAAACGGAAATTCCCTGATCAGACTTTGGCCATTTTTGTAAAACCGCCAAGTATCGATGAACTTAAGATTCGCTTGAAGAAGCGTAAGACCGAAAGCAACGAAAAAATCAATATGCGTATTGCGAAAGCGTCTGCAGAATTGGCCACAGCGCCATTATTTGATATGGTCGTCGTCAATGATTCCTTGGAACATGCCTTGAAAGAATCCTATGATTTGGTGTCTTACTTTTTAAAGGAATAAAAATGAACATTGGACTGTATTTTGGCACCTTCAACCCTATCCATATTGGTCATTTGATCATTGCCAATCATTTGGCTGAATATAGCGATCTAGACCAAGTTTGGTTTGTGGTCACACCTCAAAGTCCATTCAAGGTAAAAAGCTCCATGCTCGCTGACCATCAACGTTTGGAAATGGTCTATCGCGCCACAAAAGACTATCCAAAACTACGTCCAAGCGATATTGAATTTAAAATGCCACAACCTAATTATACCATCAACACACTTGTTTATCTCCAGGAAAAATTCCCTAACAATACATTTTCATTGATAATGGGCGAGGACAATCTAAAAAACTTTCATAAGTGGAAAAATTATGAATTGATTTTGGAGCAATATGATATTTATGTGTATCCACGACTTTCAGATGGCAAACTTCAAACCCAATTCCATCAACACCCAAAAATCCATCATGTGGATGCGCCGATTATGGAATTGTCTTCTACGTTTATAAGAAATTCCATCAAGGAAGGAAAAATCGTGCGTCCGATGTTACCGGAAAATGTATGGGAATATTTGGATGAGATGAATTTTTATAAATGACACACACCTGCGAAGGCAGGTGTCTCATGAATTGAATTGAGATTTTTGAAATACAGTCCTAACGCTCACATTTGGAACATCTATTCATGAGATCCCTGCCTTCGCAGGGATTTATTTAAAAATGATAAAACGCATTTTCATAATGCGTCAATTGCTCCACTTTTTTGTTCTTCAAAACCGCAATAATATCAAATCGTGTTTCGAGGGTAATCTCATTTTCAATCACAAACGCATCCATCGCTTTTACCAAATTCTTTATTTTTCCAGGGGTTACGAACTCTTGGGGATTGCCAAAAAAATCGGAATTACGTGTTTTGACCTCTACACAAATAATCATGTCGTTATGTTTGGCAATGATATCGACTTCCGCCTTTTGATAGATGAAATTTCGTGCTAAAATTTCGTGACCTTTTGCCAAAAGATAATCAGTTGCGAGCTGTTCGCCTATTTTACCGAGTTCATTGTGGTAAGCCATAAAAAAGTTTGAAGTTTGCAGGTGCAGTTTTCAGTACTTCATTCAACAATTGAAAATAGTGGAATTTGCCTGCCTGTCGGCAGACAGGGAATTTCAATTATTGGAATTTCAATTTTGTTCCTTCTTTTGTAACCTTCATCTCCACAGTCGCTCCCAAAATCATCGCTCGATTATCCTTTTCATGCCCAGCATGCATGTTGAAGGCCACGGGAAAATTTTTATCCGCCACAGCATCCAGAATAATTTCTTCAATAGTCCGGCCAAAATCTTGGTCATTTTCTCGAACACGACTGAAATCACCTACCAAAATACCTTGGCAATGTTCAAAATAGCCGGCGCGTTTTAGACTTTGCATCATGCGGTCGATATGATAGGCATATTCTCCCACGTCTTCAATAAAAAGAATATCTCCAGAGGTGTCGATACTTGTGGTAGAGCCCAACATCGTATGCAAAACGGTCAAATTGCCACCAATCAAAGCTGCCG
This sequence comes from Aquaticitalea sp., assembly GCA_039919415.1. Classification (GTDB taxonomy): domain Bacteria; phylum Bacteroidota; class Bacteroidia; order Flavobacteriales; family Flavobacteriaceae; genus JBPOFM01. The sequence continues at coordinate 4,439 of JBDSFP010000105.1, forward strand.
TCACAGTACCCGTTTTATTGTTTTTGGAACCTTCCAAAGTGTAGGATAGTGGTTTTCCAAAAATGGCATCCTTAAAATTGTCAATGACATCCTTGACTTCGCTGATGTCCTCCGGCACGCTCGTGCACATGATGGCATGGAATGTTTCATAACCTAAATTATGCACTTGGCTGTGCAAGGCCGTAATGTCGGAATACCCGATGATCCATTTTGGTTTGCTATTGAATTTGGTATAATCCAACTGATCTAAAATTCTCACCGTACCATAACCTCCCCGAGCGGCCCAAACAGCTTTCACACTTGGATTGTCCAAAGCCTTTTGCATGTCTTCACAACGCTCCTCGTCCGTTCCGGCAAAATGGCCATGCTGGCTGAACACATGTTTGCCAATGATGACCTTTAAGCCCCAACTCTCGAGCAGTTCCTGAGAGCGTTCGATATACTCATTCTTATTTATTAAAACCCCTGAAGGCGCTACAATGGCAACCGTGTCACCTGCTTTTAGAAAAGGCGGTTGAATCATTTTTGTTTGCATAGTTTTTGAAGACATATTCTGGGCAGACAAGCTCGTGTTCTTCATAAAAAAAACGAGGCAAAAAAGTCCAATAAAAATTTGTTTGAAAGACATAAAAAGTGCTTTTTGTAAAAGTACATTTTTTTTCCAATTCGCTGATGAATTGCGTACTTTTGTTGCTTTAAAAAACAACCCGTCATTGCGTGTGAAATGAAGCAATCTTAACCTTTATAACGAAAGATTGCCACGTCGCGTTGCTCCTCGCAAAGACAGTACACTTAAATTATTGATTGATGAATCATTTCAAACGATATACCATTACAGCAGCACTTCCATATACCAACGGCCCAATACACATTGGACATTTGGCCGGCGTCTATGTGCCTGCTGATATTTATGCACGCTACTTGCGATTGACCGGAAACGATGTAGCCTTTATCTGCGGGAGTGATGAACATGGAGTTCCCATTACGATCAAAGCAAAAAAAGAAGGAGTATCGCCACAGGATATTGTCGATAAATATCATGCGATTATCAAAACATCGTTTGAGGATTTCGGGATTTCGTTCGATAATTATTCGCGCACAACTGCAAAAATCCATCATGATACGGCACAGGAATTTTTTACAACCTTATATGAGAAAGGCGAATTTATTGAAGAAGTTACCGAACAATTGTATGATGAGGAAGCTAATCAATTTTTAGCGGACC
>JBDSFP010000250.1:0-2950 GCA_039919415.1 Aquaticitalea sp.
TCATCATTTTAAAACCGAGTTTGATTGGTGGATTTAATGGAAGCATTGAATGGATTGAGTTGGCAGATAAACAACAAATTGGTTGGTGGATAACGAGTGCCTTGGAGAGCAACATCGGACTCAATGCAATTGCACAATGGACATTCACAATGCAAAATACAATGTTTCAAGGACTTGGAACTGGCGGCCTATTTACCAATAATTTTACATCCCCTTTAAAGGTAAAAAATGGTACATTGCACTACGATAAATCGGCGAATTGGAATTTTAATTTAGCATAAGATGAACTATATTCAACAAGCATACAAAGGGAAAAATGAAACTTGGAAGGTACTCCTTACCACCATCCTCATTTCTGGAATTTTCGTTGTCAATTTCATATTTTTTCTTTTCACTTCAAAAGAAGATATGGATGCGATGTATGAGATGATGAAACAAATTCCATCTTCGTTATCCCTTATTATCAATTTGGTTCCTTTTGCATTTTTATTGGGTCTTTTATTTGTATTGGTCAAATTCATGCACCAACGTAGTATCATTTCCTTGACCACTTCCAGAGAAAAACCAGATTGTAGCCGTACACTGTTTTCTTTTTCACTGATTACCATCATCACTTTGATCACATTTGCAATTTCATATTACAGTGATTCGTCGGAGATTGAAATTCAATTCGACCCTTTGAAATTCGGAATATTGTTTTTGATCAGTATCATTCTCTTTCCATTTCAGATTGGATTGGAAGAATATCTGTTTCGAGGCTATTTTATGCAACAAATTGGGATCATTGTCAGAAATCGATGGTTTCCTTTGATATTGACTTCTGTATTGTTCGGAATTGCCCACAGTGCGAATCCGGAAGTGGCAGAAATCGGACCTATTATCATGATATTTTATATCGGCACAGGACTCTTGCTCGGCATCATGACACTGATGGATGAAGGACTCGAGTTGGCATTGGGCTTTCATCTAGGGAATAATCTTTTGGCCGCTCTATTGGTAACTTCCGACTGGTCGGCTTTGCAGACTGATGCTATTTTTAAATCGACTGCGGAACAGGCCCAAAACACCATATCTGATGTAATTATGCCAGTGTTTATAGTTTATCCCATTATATTATTGATATTGGCAAAAAAATACAAATGGACCCAATGGAAAGATAAACTCTTTGGCAAAGTCATCGAACCACCACTAGAAAACTTTAAAATTTTAGACGAAACCCTGTGAAAACTCCAATTTACGACAAAATACATTCAAAATTTAAGTTAAATGGCAATAAATATTCGTTTGATGAGCTTAAAGAAGTTGCTTACAGCTTGATCAAGGAAGGGGAGCCTTACGAAAAAATAACTGGTGATTTTTTGCTCGATTGGTTGGATGAAAAAGACCATGTCAATGTCCATACCTCAGGCTCCACAGGCAAGCCTAAATCCATCAAATTGAGTAAACAAGCGATGGTCAATTCCTGCATTGCAACTGGGAATTATTTAAAACTTAAACCCAGCAACACAGCATTGCACTGTTTGCCAACCAACTATATTGCTGGAAAAATGATGTTGGTAAGGGGTATGATTCTTGGTCTTGAAATGGATTTAGTGGAACCGACCTCACAACCGATTTTTGATTATGATAAGGTCTATCATTTCACTGCAATGCTTCCGATGCAATTGGAATCGACTTTGAGTTATTTGCATCATATTAAGCTCATTATTGTGGGTGGTTCGTCAGTTTCCAAACATTTAATAGAACTCACCCAAGCTTTAAAAGCAAAGGTTTATGCCACCTACGGCATGACCGAAACTGCCACACACATTGCGTTGAGACCTCTTAACAATAAAACGCATGAATCCTATTTTAGGGTGTTGCCCTATGTTAAGATCTCACAAGATGAACGGGGCTGTCTCGTTATTGATGCACCAAGGGTTTCAAAGGAAAAAGTTGTTACCAATGATTTGGTCGACTTAAAATCACCAACTCAATTTGAATGGCTGGGTCGCATTGATAACGTCATCAATTCTGGAGGTGTGAAATTGTTTCCGGAGCAAATAGAGGAAAAGTTGAAAGGGAAAATTCCTATGCAATTTTTCATTGCTTCACAGCCTGATAAAACCTTGGGCAACCAATTGATTATGGTTGTGGAAAGTAATTCAGATACATTGCCTGCTTCTATTTTTGAGGGTTTCGAAAAATTTGAAATTCCCAAGAAAGTTTATTCTGTTCCTAAATTTAAAATGACCACCACAGGGAAAATCAAACGCTTGGAAACCCTAAAATTGATAAAATAACCATTTCCCTCATTTAAAAGTACACTTTACTCATTGTTGTGTCAACATACAATCTAATACTGTTGAATCTTTAAAAATACCATCCGCCTAACCAAACCAAAAAATTAATACCGTTTTATAGAAGGCCATTGTATTACTGCGGTAAATTATATCTGTCATTATAGATTTACACCAAAGATTATAATAAGAACACATGTCTTGACAAATTATAGTGAAATTGAAAAATCCTCATATATATAAGTTTGATTGAAAAGTAACCTTGTTTAAAAAGCTGAGGTCAAATTATAATCAAGAGCTATGGCCGAAATTTCTCTTTCTTTTTATGAAAATTGAAAAAGCAACAGTTGCCAAAATACCTATAAATGAAAAAACAGCCATTGCCATAAAGACATGTCGATGCCCCAATTCCCCAGGTGAATTATCCAGAAGTGCACCAATCATAGGTCCTGCAAAAATATCTGGTGTATAACCAATTACAGAAATGAATCCGATAGCGGTTCCGGTAATGGATAAAGGCAAATGTGCTTCTTCCATTATCGCAAAATATAACACTCGCGTGGCATAGACCCCCATTGCCATAAAAATAATGGACATGGAAAACAATAAAACTGTCTGATTTGAAATTATTCCAGAAGCAAAAATCAGGCTCGTGATCATCATTAAAATAA
>JBDSFP010000121.1:0-13225 GCA_039919415.1 Aquaticitalea sp.
TACAATACATTTTATGCTTATGAAGTTTCCAATACAGGTGTCAGTTCAGAACCAGTTATTTCTACTTTCAATTCAATCAGCACCCAAGAAGGCAGGGGCTATTTAAAACTGTCTCCAGATGGAAAAAAATTGGTGTCAGCCAATATGGGAAGTGGTGTTTTCATATTCAATTTTGATGTTGCCACTGGAATTGTAGCCAATCCGCAACAATTGTCCATCAATACCAATAGTAATAGTGCGTATGGGGTGGAATTTTCACCCAATAGTCAAGTGTTATACTTAAATTCTTCCAATGACTCACAAAGCAACAGTCCTTCAGCCCATCAGTCTACTTTAAGCCAATATGATTTGACCGCTGCGAATATTTCCAATACACGGATCACCATTGATCAACGACAACTTTATCGTGGTGGCTTGCAATTGGGCCCTGACGGAAAAATATACAGAGCCTTAAGTGTTACCTATGATATTGGATTGCCGTTTTTGGGTGTTATCAATAACCCAAATATTATTGGTCTGGAGTGTGGTTATCAGCACAATGCTGTGGATGTTTCTCCCAATAATTCTTCTCAAGGGCTGCCGCCTTTCATTCAATCCATTTTCAATACGCAGGTAGATATCATCAGGAATAATGTAAATACCGTCAATTTACCCCTTTGTGAAGGAGAAAGTTATACATTAACGGCCGAAGATATTCCTGGAGCTACCTATATTTGGACTTTGAATAGTAATCGGCTGCCAGATACTGATTTTGATTTGATCGTGACCCGAAGTGGACATTATCAAGTTTATATCGACCTAAACACTGGAGATTGTGATCTTGAAGGACAGGCCTTTGTGTCCTATTCCCAAATTCCAATTGCGAATCAACCACCAAATATGGTCAATTGTGATGCGACCACGACCTCAAATTTTGATTTTACCACACAAGATGCAGCTATTTTGGATACTCAAGACCCCTTGGTTTATAGAGCTCATTATTTCAGCAGTTTGCAGGACGCAACTGATAATATCAATGAAATCATAGGTCTCTACTCCAACACGAGCAATCCACAGAAAATTTTTGTAAGGATTGACAATGTGAGTAATGCCAATTGCTTCGACACCACCTCCTTTACAATCCAAGTGTATGTTGCTCCAATAGTCACTACGATACAAGATGTTATCGTTTGTGATCAGGATTTTAATGGCAATGCGATGGATGGTTTTACAACCTTGGATTTATCATCCTATACTGGAGATATATTGGGAAATCAAGATGGAAGTCTTTATAGCATTACCTATCACAATTCGCTAGTTGATGCGAATTCTGGCGATAATCCGTTGCCAAGTTCATATACGAATACCACAGCTTATAGTGAAAACATTTTTGTTCGGATAGAGAATAATGTTAATACGGATTGCTTCACTACGGATTCATTCACTTTGACTGTAAAGGATGCACCTCAAGCAATTGATACCACAGTAATACAGTGTGATGAGGATGGCATTCCCGAAGGTTATACGATTTTTAATGTCAATCAGGTTTTGAATGATATTACCAATGGCGCGACAAACAGGGAGGTTACATACTTTTTTTCGCCTTCAGATGCTGACAATGACACCAATGCAATTGATGGTGATGCCTTCGAAAACTTCTTTAATCCACAAGTGCTTTATGCCAAAGTGATCGATACTTCGACAGGTTGCTCAAATATGGCTCGAATCACACTTCAGGCGAGTACAACCTCATCATATAACGCAATACTCGAACAATGTGATGATGACGGAACCGAAGATGGAATTTATAATTTCAATTTGACAGATGCCAATGACACAATTTTGTCAACCTTACCGGCCAATTTGGCTGTGGATTATTACGAATCTTATGATGATGCGCTGTTGGAAAACAATCCCATTGGGACTAATTACACCAATACGACGGCATATTCCCAAGTGATTTATGGACGTGTTGAAAATGCCAATGCCTGTTATGGTATCAGTGAAATTCAACTGACAGTCTTTAAACTTCCAAATATCGAAACTGATGCTGAAGCCATTTACTGTTTGAACACCTATCCTGAATCCGTTACCATTACAGGCGGAGTGATTGGAGATTCGCCAAGCAATTATTATTATCTGTGGTCCACTGGTGAAAACAGTTCTGAAATTATGGTCAATGAAGCTGGTACCTATACAGTAAGAGTAACGAATACCGATGGTTGTTATAAAGACCGAACCGTTACCGTATTGCCATCCAATATTGCAACGATCAACACTATTGAAATTATGGATGGTTCGCAGAACAATACCATCTCGATTTTGGTGTCTGGGGAAGGCGATTATAAATATGCTTTGGACGATATCCAAGGACCTTACCAAGACAGCAACAATTTTGATGATGTGATGGCCGGATTGCATACGGTTTATGTAAAGGATAAAAATGATTGTGGTATTACAGATCAACTGGTTTCAGTGATTGGGTTCCCAAAATTCTTCACACCAAATGATGATGGCTTTCATGATTACTGGCAGGTGTATGGCATTACCACACAATTTCAGCCAATGACCACAATCTATATTTATGACCGAAACGGCAAATTATTAAAAGAACTGGATCCTTTGAGCAAAGGTTGGGATGGCACTTTAAATGGTCAAAACTTACCTGCAAGCGATTATTGGTTTCATGTCACTTTAGAAGATGGAAGGGTTTTTAAAAGTCATTTTGCTTTGAAACGATAGACTCCAAAACGCTCCTAGAATAAATTTACTGGAGCCGAGCGAAAAAGATTTCCAATATAATATAAAATGAAAGTTGCTTATCAAATGCTGATTGGTTTTATGCTCTGCTTTCCATATAACAATTATGGTCAGGACGTGACCTTGTACCAACAATTCAACGGTCGATATGATTATGTAGCGATCGGCAATACGCTCAATATTATTCCAAACGGCGCATTCCCAACCTGTGATATTTTAACCTCTTCTACAGCACCTTTAAATCTCAATCAAAATCAAACTGTTGTGGCTGCTTATCTGTATTGGGCTGGTTCAGGCACAGGTGATTTGGATATTGAGGTCAATGGTGTTCTTATTTCTGCCGAACGGGTTTTTTCAAACACGTCGTTTAACGGAAGAATTTATTTTGCAGCCTTCGCCGATATCACGATCTTGGTTCAAAATGAAGGAAATGTAAATTATACCATTTCTGAATTAGATCTAACAGAAGTCATTTCCTCTTATTGTTCAACAGGATCCAATTTTGGAGGGTGGGCGATTGCCATTATTTATAAAGATGATGCCTTACCGCTAAATCAACTCAATGTTTATGATGGTCTGCAAAGTGTTCCGAACGAACTTTCCATAACCTTGGAAAACTTGAATGTCCTCGACAACGAAGGCGCTAAAATCGGTTTTATAGCTTGGGAAGGCGATGAAAATATTGCAGTTAACGAAACACTTTCCATCAATGGGAATCCTATTGGGAATCCTCCATTAAATCCTGTTAACAATGTATTCAATGGAACTAATAGTTTTACGTCAGCCACGAATTTATACAATATGGACATTGATGTGTACACAATTCAAAACAATATCAGCATTGGGGACACCACAGCGACCATCAAACTGACCTCTGGACAGGATTTTGTGATGATCAACAATATCATTACGGTACTTAACAGCCAATTGCCAGATGCAACCATTGTGATGGAGGATTATTCCCAAATATGTGGTCAACAGGAAATTGAAGTGAATTATACTGTTTACAATGTGAATAGCACCGATACTTTGCCTGCCAATACACCCATTTCTCTTTATGTAAATGCTCAATTGATTGGTCAAAGCACAACTCAAAATGACATTCCAATTGGAGGTTCAGAAAATGGAAGTAGTGTTTTGACACTTCCAAATAATCTGGTCGATACCTTTGAACTGAAGATAATAGTTGATGATGATGGCACACAGAACGGAATTGTCACTGAAAGCAATGAAACCAATAATCAATTTCAGACCAGCATTGATTTGTTACCAATTCCCACAGTAACCAATCTTCCTGAAGTTATAGGGTGTAATGAAGGCTTTGAATCTGCCTCGTTCAATTTGATAGATTCAATTCCGGAAACCATCGACTCTTCCACTATCATCGGATTCTATATCCAACTTTCAGATTTGGTTGCAAACGAAAATGAACTATTCTTCCCAGAAAACTATGTAAGCCTGTCCAATCCGCAAACCATATATGTCAAGGTCGAAGGAACACCTTGTAATTCTATTTATCAATTTAATATTTCGGTAGAAAACTGCCCGCCTCTCATTCCTCAAGGTTTTTCTCCGACCAATGACGGAATTAACGATTGGTTCAATATTCAAGGATTGTACAATATCTTCTTGAGACATGAATTGAAAATCTATAATCGTTATGGTGTTTTGATTTTCGAAGGCAACAATGCAACGCCCTGGGATGGTAAAGCCAACAGAGGACTCAATAATTTGGGGATTTTACTTCCGGTTGGAACTTATTACTATATCCTCAATCTTAATGAACCAAGCTATAAACCTATAATTGGTTGGGTCTATATAAATTATTGAACTAAAGTTTTGTTAATAACTATTTCCCCTTAATATGTTAAATTAGAGGAGAATAAAATTTATTATAGTTATTTTTAGCGGTCATATTAATGATGCTCCAACTATCCGAGTGAAAAGTGATTTGAAATAGGCAAAATCTGAAGAAACGTTAATGTTTATTGTATTACGTCGTATTTTTTTGCATTTCGTCTAAAATTAATCTACTTTTCACTTTCAATATTTCAATCAAGACAATCGTTCCCCAAAGGCTAGCGGTGTCAAGACAATGAATTAACCTTATTCGAATGAACCTGCTGCGTAAATCCCTCTTAATATTTGTATGCTTTTTGTGCAACATTGCATTATCTCAACAGGTGACCATCAATGATACCTTTTCAGCCCAACAACTAATTGAAAACAATCTGATTGAAGGCTGTGTTGAAACCTCCAATATTACCTCGCAGATCAACGGTTCTGTTAATGGATTTTCAAGTTTTGGTTATTTTGAAAAAGGAGCTTCCAACTTTCCTTTTGAAAACGGTATTATTTTATCTACGGGTCGCGCTGTTTCTGGGGGAAACACACAAAATACGGCTGTTCTGAACGAAGGTGAGTCCAATTGGTTGACCGATCCTGATTTGGAGGCTGTCCTAGGCATCTCAAATACCTTAAATGCCACTTCCATAGAATTTGATTTTTTATCCATTTCCAACCAGATACAGTTCAACTATATTTTGGCATCCGAAGAATATTTTGGCGATTTTCCATGTAACTATTCCGATGGGTTTGCCTTCCTGATTAAAAAGAACGGTTCGAATGCACCTTATACCAATATCGCAGTGATTCCAGGTACTTCGACTCCAGTAAATACGACTACGGTCCATGATGAAATTGTTGGTTTTTGTCCAGCCTCAAACGCACAGTATTTTGATGGTTACAATTTTCCAGACTCCAATTTCAACGGGCGCACAAAAATTTTGTCCGCTACCGCCAATATCAATCCTAACGAATCATATCATATTAAACTGATCATAGCAGACCAGTCCGATAAAAATTATGATTCGGCTGTATTTATAGAAGGCAATAGTTTTAATGCCACCGTTGATTTAGGAGAGGATATAACATCTTGTTCCAATTCCGTGACGCTGGATGGAAACATTGAAAATCCGCAGGCAAGTTATAATTGGTATTTAAATTCAGGATTAATTGCAGGTGCAGTACAGCCTACCCTAACCGTTAACCAATCCGGAAGTTATACCGTAAGGGTGGATATTCCACTTGGAGGTTCGACTTGTATGATTGAAGATACGGTCAATGTGTCTGTAAATGCTACCCAGACTGCCAATCCGATTCCAGATTATCTCTTATGTGACGACCCAAGTATGGATGGTGTGGAGAGTTTTGATTTAAGCACTCAGGAAGATGAGGTCTTGACATTAGTTCCGCCTTCAAATTACAGGATTTCCTATCATTTTTCTTCCAGCGATGCACAGAATAATGTGAGTCCCATCACGAGTCCAATTCAAAACAGCACCAACAACCAAATCATTTATGTAAGAATTGAGGATTTGATTAATGGCTGTTTGGCATTTTCAAATTTTCATTTGGTTGTTAATCCTATCCCCAATATTACTACTCCCAGTATTTTGGTTGCCTGTGACGATATCACGCCCGATGGTTTTACCGAGATTAATTTAACAGAAAAGAATGATGAAATAACAAATGGACAGCCCTATCTTTTTGTCACCTATCATTATACACAGCAAGATGCGGATGCAGGAATCAATCCCATTCCTCAACCCTATGTGAATATTTCGCCATCGGACCAACTATTCGTAAGGGTCATCAATTCACAAACTGGTTGTATCAACACAACAAAATTAACCATCAACGTCATTGACAGTCCTGCCATTAATTATGAAGATCTATATATTGATGCCTGTGATATGGACCATAATGGTCTGGCAACTTTCGATCTGACTTCAGTCACTGCAAATGTGCTCAATGGATTAACAGGTGTAACAGTCACATTTCACGAATCACTGGAGGATGCCGAATCTGGAGCTAATCCTATTGCAAATCCTTCCAATTATGCCAATACGGTTCTAAACGAGCAAATAATTTATATCAGGGTCAAAGACAACTCCTCTGGATGTGCCGCCATTACGGACCTTGGAATTCATACGAATTTATTACTTACAGGAACCGGTATCAGGGATTTTGGGGCATGTGATGTTGACGATGATAATGTTGAGGATTTTAGCATCAACTATTTGTCTAACGAGATTATCAATAATTTGGAGAATGTTACCGTAACCTTTTACGAAACAGAATCCGACAGGGACAATCAAATCAATGCCTTGAATCCCAATGGAAGTTTTGAAGTGACTGTCTCCCCAACTCTTTTATACATAAGGTTGAATAGTTTGAATTGTAGCGACGTGGCAGAAATTAAACTGAGGATAATTCCTATTGTGAAATTCGAATCCGTAGGGTCAATAACTTATTGCAACAATGATACAGATATCACCACACCAATCGACCTACACAGTCTTGACGCTCAGGTTTCAAGAGGGCAAGCAGGCTTTTATGTAACCTATTTTGCAACCTTGGAGGATGCCCAAACTAACAACAATCCTTTGCCTGATTTTTATGCGGTTGTTTCAAATCCACAAACACTCTATCCTCTTATTTCCTCTATCGAAACGGGTTGTGGAGATATCGAGTCGTTTGAACTGACCGTTTTGGCAGGTCCTGAAACGTTCAAACCAGACAACATCCTTGTTTGTGATGATGACCAAGATGGATTTTCAGTGGTTGACTTAACCCAAGTTTACAATCAACTTGTTACAGACATGACCAATAGAAGCATTTCATTTTATTTTACTGATGACAATTTGATAAATGACACTAATGCATTTATGGATGTATCAAATTACAACACCAACTCAATAATAGTTTATACAAAAGTGACCAATACGCTTACTGGCTGTTGGTCTAGGGAATTTTTCTATGTTTTGGTCAGTACACTTCCCGATTTCCCAACGATAGGCAACTATAAAATCTGTGAGAATTCCAGTGATGATATCGGTGATTTTATTTTTGCCACAAAGGATGAAGAAATCCTGAATGGACAGGAGAATAAACTGGTATCTTATTTCAAGAATCAGGCAGATGCGGATAACAGAATCAATGAGATTGATAAAAACGCTGCCTTTCAGAACTTCAGCAATCCTCAAACTATATATGTAAGGGTCGAAAGCATATACGATCAAACCTGCTATGGCACCTCGTCGTTTACAATCGAAGTAGGAACAAATCCGATGTACAACAAACCTTCCAATTTGTATGCCTGCGATGACATTTCAAATGATGCCCGTGAGGTTTTCGATTTGAGCACCAAGGTTACGGAAATTACGCAAGGCATCAACGAAGCCTTGGATGTGACATTTTTTACTTCATCGGGCGATGCAGAAACGGGCACCAATCCATTACCTCTTCAATTTACAAACACATTCAATCCACAACAAATCTATGTACGTGTAGATAATGGAACCATCTGTGCCTCCTTCACAAGTTTTACCTTAAATGTCATTCAGGCGGCTCAGGCAAATCCTCCACCACCTTTGGAACTTTGCGATACTGATTATGATGGCATTACCACCTTCGATTTGACACTCTCGGAAATTGAAATTCTTGATGTACGTCAAAATAATATTACTATTTCTTATTTCAGAACCATGGAAGAATTGGACAATCAAAGCAATCCAATTATAAATCCTTCGGACTTTACAAATGTGTCCAATCCACAAACCGTCTTTGTGCGACTCACCAACAGTATTTCAAATTGTTACCTTGCACTTCCTTTGGAATTGATTGTCATTCTGCCCCCTGCAATCAATACTTTTGGCAATGTAATTATTTGCAATGATGGGACTAATCTTTATGATTTATCATTAGTCAACAATGTAATTGTAAATGATGCCAGCACTGTGAACATTTCATACTATGCAACCCAATTGGATGCGCAAACGAATTCAAGTCCTTTGGATACAAATTACACGTATTCATCAACTGATTCTACGATTTATGCAAGGGTTGAAAATGCCACAACCGGCTGTTTTATTGTTTATCCCTTTGATTTGAATGTAAAACCTTTGCCTATTGCGAACACACCAACTGATGTTGTAGCTTGCGATGATGATTTTGATGGTCTTTTGCAAGTCGATCTATCCAATCAAAACGCATCCATCCTCGGAGGACAGAATTCGGCAAGTTTCTCCGTGACCTATTACAACTCTAGCGATGATGTCGAATCAGGCACAAATGTGATTCCGGATTTATATACGGCTTTTGATACTGAAATGATTTATGCAAGGGTTCAGGACAATAGTACTGGCTGTTATAACACCACCCAATTTTCAGTGCTCATAAATCCAAAACCTTTGGTGGACATTCCTGACCAAGTTATCTGTTTGGAAAATCTGCCCTTATTGGTCAGTGCCAATACAAACAATCCAACGGACACTTATTTATGGTCTACCAACGAAACCACCCCCGAAATCACTATCTCTGACATTGGCTCTTATTCAGTAATTGTTACAAATGAATTTGGTTGTGAAACCACACAAGTATTCAACGTCACAGAATCTGAGATGGCAACTATAGATATGGTAGAAACCGTTGATTTTTCAGAACCAAATAACATCACCGTTACTATTAGTGGAATGGGCAATTATTTGTATCAATTGGATCATGGGGTATCACAGGAGTCCAACTTTTTTGACCACGTTGGCCTTGGTTATCATACAGTTACCATCATCGATTTGAACGGTTGTGCGGAAGTGACAAAAGAAGTATTGGTGTTGGATTTTCCGAAATTCTTAACGCCCAACGATGATGGATATTTTGACACATGGCACATTATAGGAGTTGAGACTCTTCCTGGAACAATTATCTATATTTATGATCGATTTGGAAAAATGCTCACTTATCTCACAGCCAATTCAAGAGGTTGGGATGGCACTTTTAACAACCAAAATATGCCAGCAACCGACTATTGGTTTGTAGCAAATGTCAAAGGTGGTGGATATAATTTTCAAGCGAAAGGACATTTTGCGTTAAAACGATAAGTTCAAAAGTTCCAATAGTTTAAATTCCAAATTCCAATTTTTTTACTAAGAGTTTTTAAAGTGATTTTTGATATAATTCATTGCTATCATTAAAAAATTTTCGAAAATTAAAAAATAAGATTCGTGTTTTTTAAACCTACCTGTAGGAAGACAACGTCGGAAAAATTGTAAATGAAAAACCTCCACCAATTCCTGTGGCTGCTGTTGCCGACTATCATGTTGAGCCAAAACATTCTGATTGTTGCCTACACCTTTTCACCGGAACAACTTGTTAAAGATATACCGATTTGTTCGGATTCCTAATTAGCCCATCCGGAACGACACATTATATCAAAATTGCCGCAATTCCCAATACCCAAATTCCCATAGATATGACGACGGTCTATCCTTAAATCCCCGGTGGCTGCCTAACGTATAACGAGTTCTATTTTGATGGTTTCCACAGCCCATCTGCTCCCATTAACTTTAAATGGATAGACTAAAATATTGTCCACGACGACTGCGGTGCTCCCCAATCATACGTATCCTGTGAAATTGGTCTTTGCCGATAAATAGAACTATGGGTATCATTACACAATATTTTTTTGGAATCTGGAAGCGATGATTATTGGCACATTGTGTCCCAGAATGATAGACGTGTATTTCGTCGGCATTTTGCATTGGTAGGATGAATTATAATTTTCCAATAAATAATATCCCAAATTCGAATTTAAATTAAGCGTCATATTCATCTTTTTGATATTTAACACTTGAATTTTGTATTTTTTAAGATTATTTTCTTCCCAAAAGATTAAATTTGAACAACATGAAATTCAAAATTAAATCCGATTACAAACCTACCGGCGACCAACCGCAAGCCATTGATAAACTTTCGAAAGGCATTGAGTCTGAAGAAAAATATCAGACACTTCTCGGCGTTACTGGCTCGGGAAAAACTTTTACAGTTGCCAACGTCATTGAGGAAATTCAGCGCCCAACTTTGGTCTTGGCCCACAACAAAACCCTGGCGGCCCAATTATATTCAGAGTTCAAGCTGTTCTTTCCGAACAATGCTATTGAATATTTTGTATCCTATTATGATTATTACCAACCCGAAGCCTACATTCCAGTTTCTGGTGTGTATATAGAGAAAGATTTGTCCATCAATGAGGAAATAGAGAAAATGCGTTTGAGTACCACTTCTTCCCTCCTTTCTGGCCGTCGTGATGTTCTGGTGGTCGCATCCGTGTCCTGCTTATATGGTATAGGAAACCCTGTGGAGTTTCAAAAGAATGTCATTACACTCAAGAGAGACCAAGTCATTTCACGCACCAAACTCTTACATCAATTGGTTCAAAGTTTATATTCAAGAACTGAAGCCGATTTCAAAAATGGGAATTTCAGGATCAAAGGAGATACTGTTGATATTTTCCCCGGTTATGCTGATGACCCATTTAGAATCCACTTTTTCGGCGACGAGATTGAAGATATGGAAGCTTTCGATGCCCAAACCAACGAAGTTATTGAAAAATATGACAAATTGAATATCTATCCAGCGAATATGTTTGTGACCTCGCCAGAACGTTTGCAAGGTGCCATTAGACAAATTCAGGATGATTTGGTCATACAGGTCGATTATTTCAAGGACATAGGAAAACATCTCGAAGCGAAACGCCTTCAGGAGCGTACAGAATTTGACCTCGAAATGATCAAGGAATTGGGCTATTGTTCTGGAATCGAGAATTATTCGCGCTATCTTGATGGAAGACTGACAGGCACACGACCTTTTTGTTTATTGGATTATTTCCCAGATGATTATTTAATGGTGGTGGATGAAAGTCACGTCACTATTTCACAAGTACACGCCATGTACGGAGGTGATCGAAGCCGAAAGGAAAATTTGGTGGAATACGGCTTCCGATTGCCTGCTGCGATGGATAATCGCCCCTTAAAGTTTGAGGAATTTGAAGCGCTTCAAAATCAAGTCATCTATGTTAGTGCGACACCTGCCGATTACGAACTTCAAAAAACAGATGGCGTCTATGTGGAACAAGTGATTCGTCCGACAGGTCTGTTGGACCCAGTTATAGATGTACGCCCAAGTCTCAACCAAATTGATGATTTGATAGAGGAAATCCAAGATCGTGTTGAAAAAGACGAGCGTACTTTAGTCACAACCTTGACAAAACGAATGGCAGAGGAATTGACGAAATATCTCTCCAGAATCCAGATAAGAGTGCGTTACATCCACAGCGATGTCGATACCTTGGAACGTGTGGAGATTATGCAAGATTTGCGAAAAGGAGTTTTTGATGTGTTGGTTGGGGTCAATTTATTAAGAGAAGGTTTAGATTTGCCCGAAGTTTCTCTAGTTGCCATTCTCGATGCTGACAAGGAAGGTTTTTTACGGTCCAACCGCTCTTTGACGCAAACTGTGGGTCGTGCTGCGCGACATCTCAATGGAAAAGCGATCATGTATGCTGATAAAATTACCAATAGCATGCAAAAGACGATTGACGAAACCAATTATAGACGTGAAAAACAAATCGAATACAACACGGCCAACAATATTATTCCGACAGCCTTGAACAAAAGTCTGGACAACGCCTTGTCAAAGAATTCCGTGAGTACCTATCGTTATGCACTGGATGCACAAAAGGCCGCCGAACCCGAAAGTCAATACTTATCAAAACCTGAAATAGAAAAGAAAATCCGTGAAAAACGAAAAGACATGGAACATGCTGCAAAAGCATTGGATTTCATTATCGCAGCACAGTTAAGGGATGAAATTAAAGGGTATCAGGAAAAGTTAGAAAAGTTGAAGGTATAACTTGATTTACGATTTACAGTTTAAGATTTACAAAATTTAGAAAAGATAGTTCAAAATAATATCTTTGAAAAACGAAACAATTAAAAAATTCAAACAGTTACGAAAAGCAAACAAAAAACGGTCAACGTAAGTTAGGCATTGAAAGACTGAAGACTAAAAACTAATTATATTGTATCTTAAAAATATCAATCAAAAAATCAGGTGGTACGATTTTGTTGGGGAAACTTTCCATCAAGTCCAAAACTCGGTTGATGGATTCATGGCTCAAACCCATACGAAGTCCAAAATTATGAAGCTTCACAAGTTCCTTGGTCGAAATTTCCTGGTCGAGGTTCATCAATAAAACGAGACGATGGAACTGGACGATGCGTTCGCTGTGTGATTTAAGATGCACATAGTTCACGGGATATTTGATGAGATACTCAAAATCTTCTTGGGAAATCTCCAATTGTTTTGCAACACCGAGAAGAAATCTATATTCGATGGTTTTCAAGTTGGCATCTGATTGCGCGAAAGCAATCATTTCAGACAACAAACTCAATTTTTCTACACGATTGATCATAAGAGCGGGAGGGTTATTTTTATAGGATAAAGTTAAGTAGTTTATAAATGTTATTGTCGTTGATAAAATGTAACTTGTCGAAAAAATATTGGTATTTTATCGTTAAATTTTTACTTTCATCTTTTGTTAAGACTTAAAAATCATGCAGTTAAGACACTATCTATTCATTTTTTT
>JBDSFP010000133.1:0-5001 GCA_039919415.1 Aquaticitalea sp.
GTATAATGATTATGTTACAGAGAATTTTTTAATCGAAGATTTGTTAAGCCACAGAAGCGGATTAGCAGCAAATGCAGGCGATTTGATGCAATTTCCTGATGGGTCGGACTTTACAGTTGATGATGTATTAAACAACTTACAATACTTAAAGCCAGTGTCTGCATTTAGGACCCAATTTGATTACAATAATCAACTTTACATTGTTGCCGGTGAGTTGATTGCCAGAGTAAGCAAAATGAGTTGGGAAAAGTTTGTTCAAACGAGAATTTTGGATGCCTTGCAAATGAAACATTCTTTTAGCAAAGTAGATGCTGCAATAAAAGACAACAATAATTTAGCTATTCCACATTCAATCAAAGCTGGAATAACAAAAGCAATTCCATTCTTCAATGGCAAAATTGTTGGTCCAGCTGGTGATATGGTATCAAATGTAAACGATATGTCACAGTGGATGATAATGCAATTGAATAAAGGGAAATATGGCAACAATTTAGAAAAACAACTTTTCAGCAAAGAAAGGCAGCAGGATATGTGGACAATACTTACACCAATACAAGGTAGTCCTTTTCCACCTACATTTAAATCTCATTTTTTTGGCTACGGTTTAGGTTGGAATTTAGCCGATATCAAAGGAAATCTCATGGTTGCGCATTCTGGTGGAATAAACGGAATGACCACTGAACTGGTTATGATTCCAGATCAAAATTTAGGTATAATTATTTTAGCCAATATTGATGGTAGTGCAGGAATGGCAACTACCAGAGCCATTGAAGGAATGCTACTTGATCGTTATTTGGGATTGGATAAAATGGATTGGATAGGGCAATTGGGTGGTATGGTCGAATTTTTTGATAATCAAATTGATACAGTAACAACAAAAGTTTGGGAAACCGTTGCGAAAAATGAAAATATTAAATTAAACAAACAAAACTATGTAGGCATTTATGAAGACGAATGGTTTGGGAAAGTTGAAATTTTTCTAAAAGGAAATCAACTATGGTTCAAATCTTATCGCTCACCAAAATTAAATGGATCTATGAAATTTTATAAGGCAAATACCTTTGCGATAAAATGGGAAGAACTTGATTACACGGCTGATGCTTTTGCTATGTTCAATTTAGATGAAAATGGAATAGCACAAAGCATCCAATTAAAAAATATATCTCCAATGGAAGAACTTCAATTTCAAGATTTGGACTTTAAAAGAATAGAGAAATAGAATAGGCAATTGCCGACAAAGAAAGCTTAATACAGTTAAAAATTATAAAACGATGAAATATACATACACATTTATAGCACTTTTAGTTGCTCAAATAATTTTTGGACAAGAAAAGCAAGTTTCAGCTACTGAGAATTCAGCTTTTAGTAAAGCTTCCACAAAAAACATAGAAGCAGAAATTGATGCTATTTTCAATCAGGCATACCCCATCAATTCTCCCGGGGCAACTGTCTTAATAGCCAAAGACGACAAGATTATTTATAGAAAGGCATTTGGTATGGCTAACTTAGAATTAATAGTGCAAATGAAGCCCGAAAATGTATTTCAATTGGCTTCTATTACCAAGCAATTTACAAGTGTAGCAATTTTGATACTGATGGAACAGGGCAAACTCAGTCTGAAAGATCCTTTGTCAAAATACATTGCCGATTTCCAAAGAGGAAATGAAATTACGCTGCATCATTTGTTAAATCATACCTCTGGCATCAAAAGCTTCAACACTTTGCCTGATTTCAGCACCAAAACTCGCCTTGATATGACACCAGAAGAAATGATTAGTAGTTTCAAAAACTTGCCGTTGGAATTTAATCCCAACGAAAAGTATGCATATAGCAATTCGGGCTATTTTCTTTTGGGATATATCATCGAGAAACTATCAGGTATGAGTTATGAGGATTTTATACAAAAAAATATCTTTGATAAACTCAATATGAAACATTCCTATTATGGTAACAGTTATAAAATTATTCCTAACAGGGCTAATGGCTACCAATTCTATGAAGGAAATTACGAAAATCCAGAGTATATGAGTACAACTATTCCTTACGCCGCGGGTTCTTTGATGTCCACTGTTGATGATATGTTTTTATGGAGTAAAGCAATTCAAAACAACATACTTATATCCGAAAAAAGTAAGCATATGGCGTTTACAAATCACAGCTTAAGCAATGGAAGACAAACCAATTATGGTTATGGATGGGCAATTAATGAAATAGCAGGCATACCAACACTAGAGCATGCGGGCGGTATTAATGGCTTTACATCATCTGGCATCTATATTCCAGATAGAAACATATATTCAATCGTATTGACAAACCTTGACGATGGCATAGGTGCAGAAACTCACAATTTGAAAGTTGCTTATGCTCTTTTAGGAAAAACCTTAACAGAAAAATTCGCTTTAAATATTTCGGAAGAAGAGTTAAAAAAATGGGTTGGAGCTTATCAGTTTGAGGATGTCGTACGCTTTATAACTTATGACAAAGGTGTGCTTTATAGTACACGTGAAGGTAGTCGCCCAATTCAACTTGAACCATTGGAACATAATGAATTTAGATTTGAAAATCGTTTTGCGACTTATCAGTTTTCTTCAAAAAATGGCAAAAATCAAGTACTGTATTCAGACCGAATTAATAAAACCATTGGTGTTGCAACTGATAAAAATCCAATAGCAGAAAAAGAGAGCATACTTTTAGGACCAAAAATTCTTATCAAATATGTGGGTGTTTATGAGCTGCACCCATCCTTTCAAATTGAAGTTGAAATGCAAAACGATTTCCTTTTTGCAAAGGCCACGGGACAGCCATCAGTTGAGCTTTTTGCTGAAGCCGAGAATAGTTTTTTTATCAAAGAGATAGCTGCCCAAGTTGTGTTTAATTTGAACATTGATGGAACCGTAAAAAGTCTTACTTTTTCTCAGGGTGGAAACAAAATGGAAGGTAATAAAATAAGGTAGCAGATACGACTGTTACACAACAATTCGGCAGGTAACATCGTATTGACAATAGTGGGCTTAACAGTTTCAAGCGCAACATTTGTAATTCTATTGGATATTTATACAAATGTTGTGCAGACTTTTTCAAATCCCCACCATGTTCAATACGTAAATCTTTGGCAACAAGTTAAGACAAACCCGCCTTCCATTCAATAACTCAACGCAACTAATCTAAAATTTTAGATTTGTCAAAAAAGGAAGAATACAATATAATTCAAATTTTTGAGTATATGTTACATCGAAGTGTAGTTTACTTCAAAGTACATGAACAAGGAATTCAATTAATCAATCGTTCGTCCAGGAGTATATGGTGCTCCAGCTTTATCCAATGTTGCCTCATATGCTTCCAATACCCTAAAATAGGAAGCCATGTCAACTCTGAATGTACTAAAATCAGATTGAGCGATTTCAATATTTCGTTTGTAAGTATCTGTTGGTTTTTGTCTTGTTTGCCAATGTCCATTGACAACCTCACCTACTCTAGAATTAATAGAAGGCGATTTTGATTCATTTAAACTTTGACGAATAGGATCACCATATAGTCGATTTTGTAATTCTTCGAAATTTTGTTCCAATTGATTCAAATCTGCAAAAAGTTTTGGTGTTGCTTTAGGAGTTTCAAGTAGAGCAACTTTCATATATCTTAAACGGTTGCCAGCTTCACCTAATTTATTACCAGCACCTGAAATTTGTCGAGATAGCTCACTAGTTCTTTCTTGAAATTCAGCTATTTCAATAAAATCGGCAGTAGGAATTGAAGATGGAACAGGTTTAACACTGAATTTTTGAGATTCTCCATAAGCTTTTAAGATTCCATTATGAGCAATAAATAGTGCTACACTATATGTTCCTGGAGCAACTAGTGGGCCTTCAGCATCCCCAGCCCACGGCGGTTTAAATGCTGGTTGCGTCAAATTTATTGGATCTGGAGGTGATAACTTTAAATCCCAAATTGCGCGATGCAATCCTTTTTCTGCCGAACCTTTAACCCATCGTACTGGATTCCCTTTTTCATTACTTACCAATAATAATACTTGTGGTTCATCTTCATTTGATTCTTGTTGCAATCGTTCCCATCCGGGAAAAGGAATACTTGTATTTTTTTCTGTTAAGGCTTTTTCAGAGTTCTTACGCTCCTCTTTTGAAGTTTGAGGAATATCATTTAGATAGTAGGTGAACACAGCACCAAAAGGTGGATTCTCAGTAACAAAACTTGTGGTTCCCTGGCTTGGCATTCCTTTAGCTTGCATAGGAACACTAGGAATATAACTCCAAGCATCTCTAACAGGAAAGAGTGTATTTGTATTATTTTTTATAGCACTACGTATCGTTCTTAATGGAGAATAATCATCAAGCACATAAAAACCACGACCAAAAGTAGCACCAACTAAATCAGTATCTCTTCGATGCAATTCTAAATCACGAAACGCAATAGTAGGAACTCCAGCATCTAACTTGATCCAGTTAACACCTTTATTTGGTGAAAAATAAATACCATATTCCGTACCAATAAATAATAGGTTTTCATCAACATAATCCTGTTTTAAAACCCAAACAATCGTATTGCTTGGCAAATCACCAGCAATGGATTTCCAAGTACGACCTCGATCATTACTCATAAAAAGATAGGTATTGTAATCACCAAAATTATGTGCATCAGCAATAGCAAAAATTGTATTGGAATCATGGTTTGAAGCTTCAACGTCATTAATAAATGAACGCGCTGGGACATTTGGAAGCACACTTTGTCTCCAATTCTGACCACCATCTTCGCTTACATGAATAAGTCCATCATCGGAACCTGTATAAAGCAATCCCTCAACCTCTGGAGATTCTGAAATGGCGGTGAGCGTTGCATATTTTGACATCGCTCCTGTATCATAAAGTGCATCAACACTCCAAACACGTTTATCCATCGTTTCAAGCTCATAACGATTTGTGTTGGTCGTTAAATCCATGCTTATCGGTGTCCATGAATTTCCTTGATCATCACTTTTCCAAACACGTT
>JBDSFP010000265.1:0-6363 GCA_039919415.1 Aquaticitalea sp.
AAGTCAAAAAAAATCCCATTGCATCTTATGATACAATAGGATAAAATATTTGAATGATGATTATTTTATATATTCAATGGTTTCAATGGCAGAAATGCTTTTGTTATCCAAAAAGCCTTGTTCTTCCATCCATTTATCGCTGTAAATTTTGCTCATATATCGCGATCCATGATCTGGGAAAATCACTACCACTTTGTCTCCCACCTTAAATTCTCCTTCCTCATTGAGTTGTTTCAAGGCTTGCATCGCAGCACCTGATGTATAACCGACAAATAAACCTTCGGAACGAGAAATTTCCCTTGCAGTATGGGCGCTTTCCTCGTCAGTGACTTTGACGAATTTATCAATTAAATCGAAATCAGTTGCTGTAGGTATCAAGTTTTTTCCCAAGCCTTCGATTCGATAAGGATAGATTTCCTTATCATCAAATTCGCGGGTTTCATGATATTTTTTCAACACAGAACCATAAGCATCGACACCTATAATTGTTATGTTGGGATTTTTTTCCTTTAGAAATTTAGCAGTTCCAGAAATGGTACCTCCCGTTCCACTACATGCAATCAAATGTGTGATTTCGCCTTCGGTCTGTGTCCAGATCTCAGGACCTGTGGAATTATAATGTGCATCAATATTCAATTGATTGAAATACTGATTGATATATATGGATCCTTTGATTTCTTCGTGAAGTCTTTTGGCAACTTGATAATAAGATCTGGAATCGTCAGCACTCACATGTGCAGGACAGACATACACTTTTGCACCCATGGATTTCAGCATGTCAATTTTATCAGCCGAGGATTTGGAGCTTACCGCCAAAACACAATCGTAACCTTTAATGATGCTTACCATCGCGATACTGAAACCTGTATTTCCTGAAGTCGTTTCAATAATAGTGTCACCGGGTTTTAGAATTCCCTGTCTTTCGGCTTCTTCAATAATGTGTAGAGCAATTCTGTCTTTTGAAGAATGACCTGGATTGAAACCTTCTACTTTGGCAAAAAATTCACCATCAAATCCGGCGGTCATTTTGTTCAATCTGATAAGAGGGGTTTTGCCAATGAGTTGCAAAACGTTATCAAAAACTTGAATATTTTCTTTCATACGTAGTACTTAATGTTTCACAGGACGTATGTTATCGTCTGATTTCCATAGGTTTTCATACTAACAGAGGGCAGAATGACGATTTCATAAATGCTATTAACCAGTTCCAATTTATAAAAATGTAACCTAAAACCTCGCAAAAATACGAGAAATTTTTCAATTAGACATAAATATTCTCCAAGTCAAGCAAAAATGCGTACTCTTCAGCGTCCTCTTTTAAGGCTTCAAATCGTCCGGAAGCGCCACCATGCCCTGCTTTCATGTTGGTTTTCATCAATAATTTATTGGCATCTGTTTTTCTATCACGCAACTTTGCAACCCATTTGGCAGGTTCCCAATACTGAACTTGCGAATCGTGCAAGCCAGTAGTTACCAGAATATTTGGATAATTTTGACTTTTTATATTGTCGTAAGGCGAATAGGATTTGATATAATTGTAATATTCCTTTTCATTCGGATTTCCCCATTCATCATATTCTCCTGTTGTGAGTGGAATGCTGTCATCCAACATTGTAGTGACCACATCCACAAAAGGAACTGCAGCTATGACACCATTATATAATTCCGGAGCTTCATTGATCACGACTGCGACGAGCAATCCTCCTGCGCTCCCGCCCAACGCGTAGAGATGTTTTGGCGAGGTATAATTTTCTTCAATTAAATATTTTGAGCAGGCAATAAAATCCGTAAAGGTGTTTTTCTTTTGAAGCAATTTCCCGTCCTCATACCAATTGCGTCCCAAATATTCGCCTCCCCTCACATGTGCTATAACATAGATAAAACCACGATCCAACAGACTCAAGCGGATACTCGAAAAATACGGATCTATCGTATGTCCATATGACCCATAAACGTACATCAGTATCGGATTCATACCATCTTTTTTTATGCCTTTGCGATACACCATCGACATCGGAATTTTGGTTCCATCGACTGCGGTTGCCCAAATGCGTTTGGATTCGTAATCATCCTTGTCAAATTTGCCTCCCAAAACTTCCTGCTCCTTTAAAACAGTTTTTTCTTTCGTGACCATATTAAAATCGATCAACGAAGAAGGCGTCGTCATGGCATTATATCCGTACCGCAGAATGTCTGTATCAAATTCCACATTGGTGCTAGTAAAAGCAGTATAAGTTTCATTGTCAAAAGGCAAATAATAATCGGTGATACCATCCCAACTTATGATGCGGATTTGATTTAATCCATTGGAACGCTCGCTGACCACCAAAAATTCCTTAAAAATATCGATATCTTCGAGCAAGACCTCTTTACGATGTGGCATTACTTCCTGCCAATTTGCTATAAATGTCGTAGCTTCATGGGTTTTCATCAATTTAAAATTGAAGGCATCATCAGCGTTGGTAATGATATAAAACTGATTGTCGTAATGAGAAATGCTGTACTCCAAGCCTCTGATACGCTCTTGAAACACCTTGAATTCTTCATCTGGCGTGTCCGCATTCAAGATATGATATTCGTTTGTCAGAGTGCTGTAGCAGGCGATGATCAAATATTTTTTTGATTTCGATTTATAAATGGCCACGCCGAATGTTTCATCCACTTCATGAAAAATCACTTTATCTTTTCGGGACGTTGTCCCTAATTTGTGTTTGTAAATTTTATCTGAACGAAGGGTTTTGACATCTTTTTTAGTGTAGAAAAGAGTTTCGTTATCATTCGCCCAAGTGGCCGAACCCGTTGTGTTTTTGATTGCATCCGAAAATAGTTCCTCAGTAATCAAACTTTTGATTTGGAGCGTGTAATTTCGTCCGCCAGTAATATCAATTCCGAAAGCAATCATGGTATTGTCTGGGCTAACACTCAAACCGACAAGTTTGAAATATTCGAGTCCTTCAGCCATTGTATTGCAGTCGAACAACAATTCTTCAGGATGTTCCAAAGTGTCCTTTTTGCGAATGTAAAGTGGATAATCCTTTCCGGTTTCGTATTTGACTATATACCAATACCCATTGTATTTGTATGGTACGGAAGTATCATCTTCCTTGATGCGCGCTTTCATTTCCTCAAACAAAGAATTTTCAAAATCCTTCTGTTTTGAAGTCATTGTATTATAATAATCGTTTTCTGCATTCAAATAGTTGATAACTTCTTTGTTCTTTTTATCATTCAACCAATAATAGTCGTCAATCCTTGTATCATCATGGATTGTCAGTTCTTTTGGAATTTTTTTGGCCTTTGGAGGTTGAATTGCATTTGTCATTGAAACTTCATTTTAAGCGGATTGCAAAAATAGGATATTAATTAGAATAAAGAATATAGAGAATAGAACAAAGACGCTGTGTTCTTTCAAACTTTTTATAATTTTGTAACTGAATATTAAAAACAAAAAATTATGTTCGGAGATATGATGGGAATGATGGGGAAACTCAAAGAGACCCAAAAGAAAGTTGAAGAAACCAAACAACGTTTGAACCATGTTTTGGTGGATGAAAAAAGTAGCGATGGGAAGGTTAAAGTCAGCATCACGGCGAATAGAACCATTAAATCAATTTCAATTGATGATGAATTGTTACAGGATAAGGAAATGCTGGAGGATTTTCTGATTTTAACGATTAACAAAGCCATTGAGAAAGCAACCAATATAAATGAAACTGAATTGGCTGCTGTGGCTAAAGAAGGCATGCCGAATATTCCTGGGTTGGATATGTTTAAATGAGATTTTATACAAGTTTGCTGTTGGATTAGATGTTAGAATGGATTCTTCAAAATTAAATCTTCTGCGAAATTCTGTGAATTTTTCGGGAGAAAATCCTAATTATTAATTCCCGCAGAATTCGCAGATTGACGCAGAACAATTGAAATCATTCTCAATTCTTCCAAAAATCGTTCGTGCATGTCGTTCGTATAATCCAAATGGGTAACGATACGGAGTTTGCCATTTCCCATGCCGCTCAATCGTATGCTTTTATCGGCAAGTCCTTTTAGAAATTTTGCTTCATCGGATTTATCTCTCAACTCAAAAATGATGATGTTCGTTTCAACGGGTTCTACTTTTTTAATTAAATCCAGTGTTTCCAAAAGCTGACCAATTTCTTTTGCTTTTTGATGATCATCGGCCAAACGGTCTATATGGTTATCCAAAGCATAAAGTCCAGCAGCAGCTAGATAACCAACTTGTCGCATGCCACCACCAAATATCTTTCGAATACGGATGGCATTGTTCATAATTTCCTCATCTCCTACCAAAACAGAACCAACAGGACATCCTAGCCCTTTGCTTAAACATACGGAAATAGTATCAAAAAGGTGTCCGTAATCTTCAGGTGTTTCAGGTTTTGCAACTATCGCATTCCAGATGCGAGCACCATCAAGATGAAATCCCAATGCGTGCTCATCACAGACTGTTCTTATTTTTTTCAATTCTTCAAAATCCCAACAGGAACCTCCTCCTCTATTCGCTGTATTTTCAATTTCGACCAAAGCCGTCAATGGACTGTGGTAAAAATCTGGCGGATTTATGGCTTCAATCACTTGTTCAGCCGAAAACATGCCACGAGTACCTTGTAATAATTTACAGGAAACGCCACTATTAAAGGAAGCTCCTCCTCCTTCATAATGGTAAATATGGGCGTTGGAGTCACAGATTACCTGATCTCCTGGATTTGTATGCAATTTTATGGCTGTTTGATTTGCCATCGTTCCCGAAGGAAAAAACAATGCTTTTGATTTGCCAAACATCTTAGCAATCCTTACTTCCAATTCATTGACAGTAGGGTCTTCCTTATAGACATCATCGCCAACTTTGGCGTTCACCATCGCCTCCATCATGCCTTTGGTGGGTCTTGTTACGGTATCGCTTCTTAAATCTATGTTCATTTGTTAATAATTTGGATTGTAACTGCAATTATCTGAACCAATTGGCGAACCATCGGGGATTTTTGGCGCACTTTCAAGTTTGAACTTTTCTGGATATTTTCTAAAATCACTAATAAGTCTAGCGTATTGAGATGCATATGGAACTTTGGATTTTCGCTCGGTTACAAGATCAGAAATTTGTTCCAAAGCATCATTAGCCAAAGCATTTACCTGCAAAAAAACGTCCTCATCCACTGCAAGATTCATCATATATTTCAAAATATTTGTATTGACCATTTGCTGAACTTCGATCAAATAAGCATCTTCATAATTCTTTTTGAATGCCGTGTCAATTAAGCTCCTAAATACGTATTCCAAACCAATTTGATTGGCATCCAAACTTTTTTGTTGAATCAATCTATTGGCACGTTGTGGATGTAGCAAAAAACTTATGGTCATGTCGCTTGCTGTTGATGCTGCGCTTAAAGGGTCAAATGCAACACCTGTTTTACTGGTAAAGGATTCCCGTGTGCGATTGTATCCAAAAGCGCGCGGTGGAAATAAATCCAACTTGTTTTTTGGAATTGCCAAAGTTTCGGCGTCAATGGTTTTTAAAAGTGAATTAAGGGCTTCTTTTTGAATAGTGACATCCACAACTTTTACAATTAATTCACCATCGCCTTTAACTGCATAATTATAGTCCAACCCACCAACGACTTTAGTCGTAGCTTCGGTTTGATAGCGATGAAAGAAATATAATGGTACAAACACATCCTCCAAAACCGAATAAGGCTCATTAGTACGGATGTTATCCTTTGAGAAATTCGAAATCGCTTTCTCCCTAATTTTCAGAACATTTTCCAACTCTTCTGAAGCACTTTTCCCATTATCCCAAAGATGGGCAAAGACATGTGCGCCTCCTTCAGCTCGAGCATCAGAATCGGAAATAAAACGCAACCCTTGGCTTTTTGCATCGTTTAAAATAGTGTTCAAAGCTGTCTTTTCATTTGTGTTGGCATCAAATTCTGAATAACTGTAGGCAACCGTCACTTTATCCCAAGCACCGATTCCTTTGGCGTAGGCATTATTTAGACTGATTTCGCCATTGACCAATTCCACTTGTGGATGCGGATAATCCATAACAGAAGCCCTACCATTGGTACTTGCAGCAAAATTATGGGTAAAGCCAAGGGTGTGACCCACTTCATGAACGCCCAACTGACGGATTCTTGCCAAAGCCATGTCCAGCATCGGTTGATAATTGTCATCGAGTTCTGCAAACGGTTTGTTCAATAAAGCTTGGGCTATCAAAAAATCCTGACGGACACGCAAACTTCCAAGACTTACATGGCCTTTGATGATTTCGCCTGTTCGTGGGTCTGTAACGCTGCTACCATAACTCCAGCCTCTACTGGAGCGATGCACCCATTGTATCAAATTATACCT
>JBDSFP010000270.1:0-3517 GCA_039919415.1 Aquaticitalea sp.
GTGGTGCTTCTGCTTCTGATGCCTGTTCCAATGTAACTTGGACCAACAACTATAGTGCGCTTTCTGATGATTGTGGTGCCACTGGTTCTGCATCTGTGACTTTTACAGCTACCGATGATTGTGGTAATACGGCAACTTCTTCCGCTACATTTACAATAGCGGACACAACAGCTCCGATAGTCGTAGGTAATTTTGAATCTGTGGTCAACGTCAATTGTGATGTCATCCCTGATACACCAAACTTATCTTTTCAAGATGTGTGTTCTTCCAATATAACGGTAACTGGGCCAACTGAAACCACTCTAGGAGATGTTAATTCAAATTATCAAATAGTTAGAGTATGGATTGTTTCTGATGATTGTAATAATAGCAATACATACACACAAACGGTGAATGTTACTGTTCAAACCAATACATTGACTTATACCGCTAGTAGCTTATGTACATTAGATACTTCTATTGATCTGTTTGATGTTATTGATGACGGTGTGGCTACAACAGGCACATGGATGGTGACCTCCGGTGATGCGAGTTTAAATGGTAGTATTTTCGATCCAGCTTCAGTGACAGTATTGGGAGATTATGTATTCACCTATTCTTTAAATGCAGACGGTCAATGTCCAACTGAATATGAAGTCACAGTTAATGTCAATGATGATTGTGTGGTTTTAGCCTGCGGCGAAAATGATGTTGTAATTTCAACAACCGTAACTCCTAATGGAGATCAATATAACGAGTTCTTTACGGTAACAGGTATTGAAGATTGCGGATTCACAATTGAACTTCAGATCTTCAACCGTTGGGGAGCAAAAATATATGATAACAACAATTATCAGAATGACTGGAATGGCTATGCATCAAAAGCATCCATTGGAAGTTCGGACAAAGTACCTACTGGAACCTATTACTACATTATAAATCTAAAGGATAGTGGCTTAAAACCATTTGCAGGCCCAATCTACGTAGCAACCAAATAAATTTTAACCTATGAAATTCATAAAGTTTAACATAATCGCTTTAATACTGTTTAGTAGTTTAGTGGGAGTTGCACAACAACTCCCTCAATTCACACAGTATATGTACAATACGATTTCTATCAACCCAGCCTATGCTGGCAGTCGAGAAACCTTGAGTATTGTTGGTTTACACCGAAGTCAATGGGTTGGTCTCCAAGGAGCACCAACCACCCAAACACTTTCGCTGCATACTCCGCTTCGAAACGAAAAGGTGGGATTGGGCCTTTCATTCATCAATGATGAGTTGGGTTATGAAAATTTCTCATATTTATATGGAGACTTTTCATACAATATCAATACCAGTGAAAACACCAAACTTTATTTTGGACTTAAAGGTGGTTTTACAAGTTATAGTTTAGATCCTGAATATAGGGCAAGCCAATCGGCAGATCCCGCTATTTTTGGCATCGAAGATCGATGGAGCCCCAATATTGGTGCTGGTTTATATTGGACCTCCGATAAATGGTATTTAGGCCTTTCCACACCAAGAATCCTAAAAACGAATCAAAATCGTGAACAAGGGTTTGAAGCCTTGGAAAGGGTCAGTTACTATTTTACAGGCGGATACGTATTTGATTTGGGTGAAAACACCAAATTCAAACCAGCGGCTCTATTAAAAGCAACCAATGGAGCACCATTATCAATCGACGTTACTGCCAACTTCCTGTTTTATGAAAAATTCTGGTTAGGTGGTGGCTATCGTTTTGATGAACGCGCAGGCGAATTTGCGGGATTGGTGGATTTTCAAATTTCAAAACAATTACGACTTGGATATTCCTATGCGTATCCAATTTCAGATTTGAGACCTTACACCAGTGGAACCCATGAAGTGCTTTTAATGTTCGAGATATTCAAAAGCAAACGTATAAAATCGCCTAGATATTTCTAAATAATAATCCCTATGAAGACAAGACTATTTATATTCATTTTTGCATTGAGCAGTACCATTATGGTAGCTCAACGAAAATTAGCAGATAAATTTTTCGACAATTACTCGTATGTCAAGGCGACAGAACTGTATGAAGAAGCAGTTAAAAAAGGAGATAGCAGCGAGCATGTATTGACACGTTTGGGAGATTGTTACTACAACAATTCCAACACTAAGGATGCAGCAGTTTGGTACGGAATAGCTCTTAAGAAATATGACAATGTCAATCCGGAATACCTCTACAAATACATTCAAACACAACGTAGTTTGAACAATTTTGAGGAGGCCGACAAATGGCTGGAAAAATTTCAGGAGATACAGAGCAACGACAGCAGGGGAAAGGAATATGACAAGGACAATCTCGAAATCTATAAAGAACTCGAAGATACAGGTGGCGACGTCATCGTGGATGTTGAAAATCTTCCTATCAATTCTGAATATTCCGATTTTGGAAGCTATCTATATAATGGTGAATTGATTTTTGCATCAGCCAGAAATATAGATCTGAAGAAGAAATATGGGTGGAATGATGAACCATTCTTGGACTTGTATCAAGTTTCTTTGAAAGATGTCGATGGGAAAAAAGAATTTGGCTCTCCGGACTTTATCAAGGCTGACAAAATCAATACGGATTATCATGAAGCCTCGGTAGCCATTTCCAATGACGGAAAAACCATGTATTTTACCAGGGACAATGTAGACCGGAAAAACAGATTGGGTTACGATAAAAAAGGCACTTCACATTTAAAACTGTACAAGGCATCCTTGGTGGATGAACAATGGGCAGATATTGTGGAACTGCCATTTAACGATGATTTCTATTCCACAGGACATCCTACTTTGAGCCCCGACAACACAAAGTTGTATTTTGTTTCAGATCGTGAAGGTGGCATTGGTCAAACTGATATTTATGAAGTGGACATCCAAGGCGACAATAGTTACAGCGCTCCAAGAAATCTGGGTGAAAAAATCAATACCGAAGGCCGGGAAATGTTTCCATTTGTGAGTAAGGACAGTATCATGTACTTTTCTTCTGATGGCTATTTGGGACTTGGATTGTTGGATATCTACAAATCGAAAATCCTAAAAGACGAAAATGCAGACCCTGTGAATTTGGGGGCACCATATAATAGTGGTTATGATGATTTCGCGTATTTTGTAAATGGTGATAAAAAAACTGGTTATTTCTCTTCCGACAGACCTGAAGGACAAGGAAGCGATGACATATATGGTTTTAAAGCTGAAAAATGCAAACAAATCATTGAAGGTATTGCTAGAGATAAAAAAACCAACGAAATCTTGGCTGGTGTAGAAGTAAAACTTATCAATAAGGCAGGAAAGATTGTAGAAACCTATACGACAGGAGAGGATGGTTCATTTAAATTGAATGCCGATTGTGATAAGACCTATACCGTTTTGGGCAGCAGAGAAGATTACAAGGATGATAAAGTTGTAATTACTACTGACAAAACAAACGAAAAGGTCAACAACGCAGATCTTTATTTACAGCCATTGATTGACAATGATCAAATTGTCATCAACCCGATTTTCTTTGATTTTGACAAATGGAACA
>JBDSFP010000340.1:0-3936 GCA_039919415.1 Aquaticitalea sp.
GTTCAGTGAAAAAAGATCTTTAAAAAAGTGTAAATAGTGAACTTCTTTGTTATTATTATCAAGATACATTTCCCAACGAACCCCAACTTTTTTTAATCTCTTATGCGAATTAACAAACAGAGGCTCGTCAATAAACAATGTATTTTCATTTTCACTAAGTATTTCTCCCAACCAAGTTGAACCACCTCTTGGCGATGAAACTACAAGAATCTTCTGGAGGTTTTTTTTGTTTGATAATTTAAAGAAATGATATCCAATGAAAATTTTAATAAAAACAGAGAGACGTTTTAGTTTATTAATTATTTTCATAAATTATTTCATTAAAGCCATTAAAATTTCACTTTGCTTTTCCCAAGAAAAAGACCTTGCATCTTCCCATCGTTTTAATTTGTTTTGGTCATTAATTAGTTCTTTGTCAAAATCAATAAGCGCCTCAGATACGCTAGAAGTTAGAATTTCACCAAAAATAGGATTTAAGCCCTCCAAAAACTCTCGCTGTCCAAAGGTATCAGTTGCCATAATGTACAATCCCGCCTGTGCATACGCCAATATTTTATTGGTCAAACAGATGTCTCGGTTACCGTCCGTTCTTTTATTTTCTAATGCCAGCCCAATATCCATATGTGACAAAAATTGATGAAGTAACAACTGAGTCATTGGCGGGTGGATTTTAACATTGTCATTTAAAGTGATAGCATTTAAAAAGGTATCATTGGATTTGCCAATAAGATGAAACTCCACATTAGGATGCTTACTTGACGCTTCAAACACTTGTTCTAAACCTCTTTGAGGGCTGATATTTTGAGAAAACCAAACACATTTAATGATTGAACTTTCGGAGTTCATTGGTTTCATGAAATCGTCACTTTCAAATGCATTGATGATGACGCCACGTTTTGTGTTCTTTGGAATTAAAAACCGTTTTTCACAAGCAATTTGAATGCCTTTGGAGGCATACGTTATGACATCAGCAGAATCAAAACTATTCTGCATGATCTGCAGTCTATTTTGTTGTTCCTGTTTTTTATTGAAATACAATGCCTCACCAGGATGAAAATCTTCTATGTCCAATTGCAGTTTTTGCCTCTTTTGTTGTGCCAAATAAGTGGCAGGAAAAAAAGATCCCAAGTTATGGGCAACAATGCGACCTAACTGTTGTTTTTTAGGAAGATTAAAAAGCTTAAAAAATAACTGTGGTGTTTTGTCATTGCTTGCAAAAGCACAGATCCAATTGCTCGATTTAAACAATGGATTCAGTATTCTAGCACTTCTATGAATTATTTTGGATACTAAGGTCGCTATAATTTGTTGATGCCGGTTGATCACTACAAATTCTACCTGTTTGTTTCTATCCATGATAGACTTGGATATCGGTTTGCTCCAATCGTCATGCTCAAAACAAAACACAATACAATGAAATTTTTTTTTTAGGAATTCAAATTCCTTTACCAATCTTGGATTGGTAGCTAAACTAGAAGTCGTTATAAAAAGGATGGATTGCATTTTCGACTTTATAAGATGAATGTCAAATTCGAACCTACGTATTGTGTCTTGGGATGCAGGTTAAAAACCACTTCTTCATTTGTTGTTAAATCCTGAAGCAATCGGCATTACGTTTGGTAATTAGGCTCATTTTAAAGCGGATTTGATGGTATTTGCAAATTGTTTTGTCAGAACATTCACTTTAAATGAATTGATAAAAACTTTATTGGGTGATAATGTTTGGGAAGTGGAAAACACTTCCTTTAATTTTTCAGCTGCAACATTGGCATCATCGATAGACAAAGAATGTGCTAAATTCGATTGCTGCAGTATATCCTTTTGCGCGCCGTCCGCCACATATGCTAGGATTGGTTTCTGAATTGTGAAATATTCAAAAGTTTTACCCGCGATACTATAATCTTTTCCGTCAATCACTTTCGACGAAGTAATCAGTAGAAAATCACATGATTTTTGAAATTTGATTGAATCTTCGTGAGACATCCAGCCCAAATGTTCAACATTGGCTTGCAAATCGAATTCTTTAACCATTGCATCAAACCAAATATCTTTATTTCCCGCAAATTTGACGGTAATCCTCTCTTTAAATTCAGGATTCAATTGAAATAATTTCTGAAGAGATTTAAAAAAAAAGTATGGTGTTCTATAGAGCCAGTCCTCCTTTCTGGGCACATACTGTAATTTTCTATGACCTTTCTTTTTCCACCATGGCTCCATGATTTCTTCTCTCTTCTGAGGTGAAAAATAAAAGCTTCCAACATAGCCAATGGTAATATCCATTTTTGGTGTGTAAACAATGTCATGAAATTCTATGTCATGATCAAAACCATTTGGAATGTATTCAAATTTGTCTTCATTGATCGAAGGGTGTAACTTTTTAAAATCTTCGATAGTCACTTTGGAAGTGGCAATGATTTTACTTGCTTGTTTAAAGACCTTACGTTCTAAAGATTTGGTTGCTAAAAAATTAAAATAGGTACCATAAGGTGCAATCGTCCACAGAGTCCATGGGTCTCGCATATCAACAATCAAGGGTATATTATGCTTTTTTGAAGTTGCTACAGCCAATGAGAGAATGCCAAAAGGCGGGGCAGTAACAACAATTGCCGAAACAGTATTGTGTTTTAGATATGTATTGACGCTCTCGTTATATTGGTCTTTCCAATATTTTTTTTCATTGCCGCGATAAGGGTTAAAAAAAATGTCGATAAAATTCAAAATTCTATTTTGCCGACGTTTTGAAGAATCTTTCGAGTGAATCTGTAAAATTTCTTCTTGAAGATTGCCGTCACTCAATAGATTACTGTCACTCTTGGCATTTGCATAAATGCGTTTATAACTTTCGGGATGTAATGTAACTATTGTTGGACTAATCCCATATCTGTTAAGATATTTGACAAATTTAGCCGGTCTTGCAGAACCCCCAATGTTTAACGGTGGAAACTGATAAGCTATATAAAGGATTTTTTTCAAAATTGAACAATTATTTATAAGGTACTATTGAAATCCTTTAATAAATTTAAAAGGTTTAAAAATAGGTTCATTATGCAGAAAATGATTCATGAATTTGCTGTCTCCTATCCAAAATTATGCATCACACCTTCAATGATTTTTCCCCTCAAAATGGGCTTATATCAAGAATAGCGATAGATTTTGGTTAGCCTTTTTCCATGCCTAAATTCTTTTTATCAATTTTGCAGGAATGCCACCATAAATTGATTCGGGCTCAAGATTTTTAGTAACAACCGATCCTGCAGCAACAACTGTTCTTTTCCCTATCGTAATGCCTGGTAAAATGGTAACATTTGAGCCAACCCAAGCGCCATCGCCAATAAAAATCGGTTGTGAGACCAAGCCACCCTTCCAAGCTGGAACACTAGGATTATCATACACATGTTCGTGACTATAAATAGTACAATTTGGTCCTATCGCAACCTCATTACCAATGGTCACGTCATCTACTAAGTCAATGATGGTATAGTCACCAATGTGACTTCCATCGCCAATAGTCAGTTTTCCATACTTGTTGGGTTCACGTGCAAAAATGGCACAGTTGGTTTCAATCTTGACATCTTTTCCAAAACACCAATCGCTCTGCACATAAAGTCTTGCATTTTGACCTAATTTAAAACCATCGGCAATTGTTAGGCTACAATTTTTATTGACTAAAATGATTCCTTTTGTCTCAATATGTGTTTTGTTTCCTAACCTGAGAGTTGCTTTTTCACCAACTCCAAGTCTTACCTTTTTGCAAATGAAACTATTATTCCCAACAATTAATTTACCTTTCCCCTCTCTGATAATCGGGAATTCCAATTTGGCCTTCTTACCAATATCTGAGGTGGATAAACGATAAATCCAATAAAGATGTCTTAAAAATAAATTGATATAATATTTTAAAAAATAAATCAAAATCATTGTTTCTGAAATTTATAT
>JBDSFP010000281.1:0-2854 GCA_039919415.1 Aquaticitalea sp.
ATCTCCTGCATACCCTAAGGCCTGTAAAAGCGTAATGCTGTTTTCAGGAAACCCTATGGTTCCTGGGCTATTGACTTCGCCCAAAATAGTTATTTTGGAATTTAAGACTCTAACACTTACCGTAGGATGTTTTAAATGGCCTCCACTCTCAAGCATATTGGTAATCTCATCCTGTAATTGCAACACCGTCAGATTTGCCGTAGAGATAGTACCCAATACGGGGAAGGTTATTGTGCTAGCTTGAGTCACAACATAACCCTCCAGTTTTATCGCATCTGAATTTCCTGGACCTGTGGATTGTCTGTTAACTGGCCTATTATATGGAATAGCCGATTCTTCAACCAAGGCTCCTACAGTGATTTTTAAAATGTCATTCGGCTGAATGTTCGAATAACTTTGGTTGAGTGCCGTGTTGTTGTAGTCATCTATGTCTTGCATGTACAATATTTCCTTTTTTGTAGAACATGAGTTTAAAAACAATAGGGTAACAACGGCAATAAAATAGTTTTTCATTAAAAGTCTCTTAAAAATGTTTACAAATATAGTCCCAATTGAGCGATTGGCAAAGGGAAGTGCATTTTTTGCATCATTAAAGAGATCAAGGTAAATTTTTAAAGATATTGGATCGGGAAAAATTGTTGCTGATCCAATTCCAAATGAAGAATAAGGCGTAGAGCAATGAACCAACGATGAGCAATAACAAGAACTGAATATGAATATCCAGATTTCTCATAAAATAAACAAAAACAACAATAATGATATTGATTAGTACAATGCAAACCGTCGTCCTAACATGTGAAAATCCAATTTCCAAAAATCGATGGTGCAAGTGGTTTCTGTCCGCAACAAAAGGGCTTTTCTTGTGAATAACCAGCCTGATAAAAAAAATACGTAAGGTATCCAATAAGGGAAAGAAAACGATTGCAAATGCTATGACTGGTGCCGAATTATGAAACTTTGCTTCTGGATAATTTTGAGAATGCCCAATGAATTTTATGACAAAAAAAGCTATTAAAAAACCAATAATCATAGAGCCAGTATCTCCCATGAAAATTTTATTCTTCCTAGAAAAATTCAAGCGCAAAAAAGGCAATAATGCACCAATCATCCCCACGGCAATGGTCGCCATGCTCACATCCTTGATTTGAATAAAAATAAAGGCAAATGCCGCACTGGCAAACAATGCCAAAGATCCGGCCAACCCATCAACACCATCAATAAGATTAAAGGCGTTAATGAGAAGTACATAGACAAAGAGCGTCAAACTTACCGAAAACCAATAAGGCAAAATGGTAATGCCAAATAAACCTGAAAACCCTAAAATTCGGGTGTCTGTAAATACAATTAGCAATCCTGCTGCCAATAATTGTCCCAAAAATTTCTTTTTTGGTGATAAAATCAACAGATCATCTTTCAAACCCAAGAAAAATAAAATGGTAAGACCTCCCAAAAGTAGCAACAAAATTTTAGTGTCCAATAATGCGCCTGTGGTGGTTATGACCACGACCAAACTCAAATAGATGCTGATACCTCCCAAGGTAGGTGTTTTTACAGAATGGGTACTTCGGTCTGTTGGTTCATCCATTAAATGTTTGGCTTCCGCAACATTAAAAATAGCAGGAAAACTACTGTAAGAAATATAAAATGCAATGACAAAGGCTATTGTAAGCCAAAGTTCCAAATAATCAAGTGGGTCAAAATAATCTAGTATATCCTGTATCATCTCCTTATCTTAATCCCCTAAAAAAGGAGAAATAAATAATCGATTTATGTGCCGCGAATATATGTCGAATATAGCACATTTTCCAAAAAAAACTGTTTAAATCCAAAAACTTACAGACAAATTACTCCATCCATAATTTATTAGTTCCTAAACTGATTTTCTTGTGATTTCATTTCGCTAAATCCATAACTTACCTCATTATTTGAGTAATTATTTAGAAAGCCATTGAGGAATTTTGGAAAGGTTCTTAAACCCCAAAACAAGCAAAGGAAATGGTATCCCATTGTCTTTTGCTGCCCTAAAATCTTCTTTGGACTTTAAAAAAAGATTTTTTAAATTTCTATTGCTTGCCCCTCCCACCCTCATTTTTGTTATGGTATATGGCAAATAGAAAAAATTCAATTCAGGATTTTTAAAAATCCGTAAAATAAAATCATAATCGGCAGCAATGCGATAGTCCAGATTAAAATTCCCAAAATTTTGATACACCTCTCTCTTTAAAAACAAGGTAGGATGTGCTGGCATCCAACCTCTATTCAAAAGGTTTTTTTTAAAGGGTTGACTCGTCCAATTTCTAACTATTTGATCACTATTATCGGCTTGAACGTAATGTAGGTTTCCATAAACACCATCCACATGCTCTTTTTGAAACGATTCCACAATTTTAGAAATGACGAAGTCATCTGCCAAACAATCATCTGAATGTACAAAACCTATAACATCGCCATTAGCTTTTTTGATCCCTTTATTTAAGGCATCATAAATGCCATAGTCTTGTTCTGAAATCCACGTGATATTTTTTTGTGTTTTGGCTTTTGCTTTTATTAAATCAAGCGTTCTATCTTTAGAATTCCCGTCGATAATCACATATTCAATATTGTCATAGTTTTGATTTAACACCGAATCCATGCAGGCTTCCAATGTTTTGTCACTGTTGTAAGTAGCGGTGATGATAGAGATTTTCATTCCGTAATTGTTCTCAATCTAACTTCTTTTGCAGGATTGCCCTGATAGATGTAATATGGCTCCAAGGTTTTGGTAGCAACTGATTTTAATGACAAAATAGAATGGCTCTTACAGGTAATCCCTAACGGAACAACAGCCTGCGCACCAATCCAAACACCATCCTCC
>JBDSFP010000501.1:0-7494 GCA_039919415.1 Aquaticitalea sp.
GGCAGTAATATCTCAGAAGTGGGTTGGCCAAAATCAGGCGAAATTGACATCATGGAATACGTGGGAAAGACACCGCATGAAATCCACTCCACTTTACATACACAAGACAGTCATGGAGAATCAAA
The DNA here is from genome assembly GCA_039919415.1 of Aquaticitalea sp. Taxonomy (GTDB): domain Bacteria; phylum Bacteroidota; class Bacteroidia; order Flavobacteriales; family Flavobacteriaceae; genus JBPOFM01. Next base: position 126 of record JBDSFP010000501.1, read on the forward strand.
AAACACAAAAATTACAACTATTGAAGGGATTGAGGATGGCTTTCACGTCTACAAGGCCCATTGGACCAAAGACGTCATCGAATTTTTTATTGATGACCAATTGACATACACATTCTCACCGGAAGTAAAAGATGAAAATACTTGGCCTTTTGACCAACCCTGTTATGTGATTCTTAATATGGCTATCGGAGGAAATTTTGGAGGACCTGACGTTGATGATGCTATATTTCCACAGGAATTCATCGTGGATTATGTAAAGGTATATGAAAATTTAAACCATTAAGTTGATAAAAAATTAATCAACGATATTCATAATAAAAATAAAGAGTGTATTTTTATCGATGCACTCTTTATTGATTTTATAAATTATGGTAACGCTCAAACAACTCGCCGAACAACTGAATGTCTCTGTCTCGACAGTTTCAAAAGCACTTCATGAAAGTGACGAAATAAGCAAGGACACCATTGTGCGTGTTAAAGCGTTGGCAAAAAGTCTCAACTACCAGCCCAACAAAGTGGCCATCAGTTTAAAAAGTAACAAAACCAAAACATTGGGCGTCATCATTCCCAATATCCTCAATCACTTCTTTGCAAAAGTTTTGTTCGGAATTGAGAAGGAAGCGACCATCCAAGGTTATGATATCATTATTTGCATCAGTAACGAATCTTATGACAAGGAACTTCAAAGTCTGGAAGTATTGGGAAATGGAAGTGTAGATGGGTTCATCATTTCCATTGCAGAGGAAACTCAGATTAATAACCAAACGCAGCATATTGAAAGCGTTCTGCAGCAGAATTTACCCGTTGTGATGTTCGACAGAGTGTCGTATGCCATAGATTGCGATAAAGTGATCATCGATGATTTTGGCTCAGCATACGAAGCAACCAAACATCTATTGCAAGAGGGCAGAAAGCAGATTATTGTGTTGAGCAATATTGAAGAATTGAGCGTGGGCAAGTTACGGGTCAAAGGTTATCTCAAAGCCTTGGCGGAGGTTTCAGATTATAAAAGCAAACCAACAATGATTTATATTGGTAGTAATGATTCTATTGAAGAGCTCATTGAGGCTATGTTCAAAAAGCATCCGAAAGTGGATGGTATTTTGTCCTTGGATAATACCACAGGAGTTGTGGCACTTCACAAAGCATTGAAAAAAGGAATCAAAGTCCCCAAAGATTTGTCTATCATCGGTTTTTCGGATGAAAACGTATTGGCATTTACAGATCCAAAATTGTCTACTATATCCCAGCACGCCATGGAGATTGGAACAGCCTCGGTTGTGATGCTGTTGGAACGTCTTAAAAATAAATCCCGGACAAATTCAGAAGTAAGAACCATCAAATCAAATTTAATCCTGAGAAGCACAACAAAATATAAGTAAATCCTCGCATTATTTCTTCTTGACCATTATATTGCTTTGTTTATGGTTTTTATTATTTGTTTAAACCATTTATATTGTATATTTGAGCTTTGATTTTTTACCAAGTATATTATATTTTAATCCCCAAAATTGAACATCATGATAAAATCACTACTATCCTTGCTGTGTTGTATGACCTTTTGTGTATGTAACGCCCAACTGCCTGTAAATTATTCTTCAGAATTCATTCAATCAGGTTATAATGCCCCAATGGGGACTATTTTCAATTCCGATGGCAGCAACATGTTTACATGGGTTAATGCTGGTCAAATTTTTGTCTCGGTCTGGGATGGTTCTAATTATGTAATGCAAACTACGCCTGTGTTGGACTTATCTGATGAGGTGGCTTCCTATCGTGATTTTGGACTATTGAGTATTTGTTTGGACCCCAATTTTTCCAGCAACGGATTTATATATTTATTTTACGTGGTTGATAGGCACCATCTGTTGTTCTTTGGAACTCCTCAATACGATCCAAATACAAATGATTATTACAAAGCAACAATAAGTAGATTAACACGCTACAAATTAAATCAGCAGCAATCTCCTATGACCACGGATTATACAACAAGAACCATACTTCTTGGGGAAAGTATTACCACAGGAGTTGCGAATACCTACGAATCCCATGCTGGTGAAACTATCATGTTTGGCTCAGATGGCTCCTTGCTATTGACAACTGGAGATAGTGCCAGTTACAACACTACTCATACTGAAAGTATTGACCATACTTATTTCCAACAGGCGATAGACGATGGCATTATGTAGCCTGAGGAAAACGTTGGTGCTTTAAGAAGTCAAATGATAAATTCATTTTGTGGTAAAGTATTACGAATGGATCCTGCAACTGGAGACGGCATTCCGTCAAATCCTTTTTACGATTCCAATAATCCACGTTCTCCGCAATCGAGAGTTTATGGTATGGGATTGCGAAATCCTTTTAGGGCAACTATAAAACCGAATAGTGGCAGCACAAATCTTTCAGATGCCAATCCGGGACAACTTGTGGTGGTGGATGTTGGATGGAACACGTGGGAAGATCTTCAGGTATTCGATAAGTCAGGTTTGAATGCTGGTTGGCCTTTATACGAAGGGGAAACAAAAGTCGATAGTTACTATAATAGTGGAACCACCAATGCCGACGAAGGCAATCAATTGTTTAAAGATTTATGTGTCCAACCAACGTCATTCGTTGACGATCCAAATCCTGCCAATAGAAGATTCACACATAGTAGACCGTCCATTTCTTGGAAACAGGGCAGTACCCCTGAAACTCGAGTGTCTTGGTTCAATGGCACAACACCTACCAACCCAAGAATAGGAGAAGCAGGTTCTCCAACTTCAGGAGTGGAATTCAGTGGTAGTACAGGGATTGTAGGCACCTTTATAACCGGAACTCTGTTTGGCGCCAGTTTGGAAAACAAACTGTTATTTACAGATTATGCAAAAAATTGGGTAGGGGCGGCGACTTTTAATTCAACAAATAGTCCTTGGATAAACAATGTTTCAGAATTTGCACCTCCCGGTTTTGGAAATGGAATTGTGCACATGTCCCAAAATCCTTTGGATGGATCTGTAATTTACACCAATATTTTTACTGGAACCATTAAGCGCTTTAGTTTTTTCGATAGTTCTCTTAATGTCAATGATAACGAAACTGCAACAATCCGTTTATTTCCAAATCCAATTAAAAATCAACTGAACATTTCTGGAATCGACGGCGACTTTCAGCTCCAAGTCTATAACCTGTCAGGACAACTATTGGTTTCAGGAACACTGCATGGCCATTCGGTTATGCCAATTTCTTTAAGCTCTGGGATATATATTACTAAAATCGCTGTTGCTTCTGGTCAAACCTTTGTAAAAAAGATGATCGTGGAGTAAATGATGTGTAACATTTCTTGTAAGATGTCGTCATATATGTACATCAATCAAGTAAAACATTACGATCATGAGAGAAGATAGACAATTAATCGTTATTACCCATTTGAGCCAATTGATAACCTTGGTTACAGGCTTTGGAAGCTTAATCGTGCCATTGATTATTTGGGCGACACAGAAAGAAAAAGTATTTCAAATGGATACACATGGAAAAAACATTATCAATTTTCAGTTGAGTTTAATCGTGTATTTCATCATCTGTATTCCGTTGATTTTACTTTTCGGATTGGGAATTTTAGGCTTTATCGTCCTTGGTATTTTAGCCATCATTTTTCCCGTCATAAACGCTATAAAAGCCAGTAATGGCGAAACGCCTACATACCCTTTATCTTTTAGTTTTATTAGCTAAATTCCTGCGGAGGCAGTAATCTCAATTTTGAAATTTTATTGGACCAAAAAAATTCAAGAAATAATCCGTTGTATGCATTACCAATTTGGATTTTTACAGGTTCAACGTATAAAGAAAACGCCAACTTTTTTAGAGTTGGCTTTTTTCATTCCTGTGATAGTGCAGGAAGGTGTAAGGAAACTTATCCTTTAAATTCATGAGATTCCTGCCTTCGCAGGAATTTGTTAATTATTCAACATCACAGGCATCACCAACATCGTCACGCTTTCGCCATCGTCCAATCCATCGGTTGGCGTCAGGATTCCAGCTCTGTTTGGCAAGCTCATTTCCAATTGTACCTCATCCGAAGTTAAATTGTTCAACATTTCTGTCAAGAAACGGGAGTTGAAACCTATCTGCATATCATCACCTTGATAATCACAGGTCAAACGTTCTTCAGCTTTGTTGGAGTAATCGATGTCTTCGGCTGAAATATTAAGTTCGGCACCGGCAATCTTCAACCGGATTTGATGCGTTGTTTTATTAGAGAAAATACTCACGCGACGTACAGAATTCAAAAATTGTGTTCTGTCAATCGTTAATTTATTCGGATTTTCCTTTGGGATAACTGCTTCATAATTTGGATATTTGCCATCAATCAATCGGCAGATCAGCACCGAATTTTCAAATGTGAATTTGGCGTTGCTGTCGTTATACTCAATTTTTACGGCTTCATCACTTGTGGATAAAATCCCTTTCAAAAGATTCAAAGGTTTTTTAGGCATAATGAATTCTGCCACTTGATTTGCCTTTACATCTTCACGCTTATATTTTACCAATTTGTGCGCATCGGTTGCCACAAAGGTCAAGCCTTCTGTAGAAAATTGAAAGAACACGCCACTCATTACAGGTCGTAAATCATCATTTCCAGCTGCAAAAATGGTTTTACCAATCGCTGATGCCAAAATATCTCCAGAAATAGTCGTCGTGCTTGGATCTTCCAAAGCCACTGCTTTCGGGAATTCACTGCCGTTTGCATATGCCAAGGCATATTTGCCATAATTGGAACTGATTTCAACCGTGTTATTGTCTTCAACAACGAAGGTCAAAGGTTGTTCAGGAAATGTCTTCAAAGTATCCAATAACAAACGAGCTGGCAAGGCTATGCTGCCGTCGGTATCGCTTTCCACATCTACTACAGAAGACATGGTAGTTTCCAAATCACTTGCGGAAACCGTTAATTTTGAATCTTTCAATTCAAACAAAAAATTATCTAAAATAGGTAAGGTGTTCGAATTGTTGATAACACCACCCAGAACTTGCAATTGCTTTAATAAATATGAACTTGATACGATAAATTTCATCTATGTGCGTTTAATTTGTCTGATTAATTGGTGTTACAAATATATCCTAAACAGCTTGTTTTCTGTAATAAAACTTATTAACATTAAATTCCCACGAAACTGGGAATTTCATGAAAGCAATCCATTCATTTTGAATATTTCTTCTTTCTAAAATAATTAAAAACAAATCCAAAAATCCCCAAAAGCACCAATGGTAAAGCAATATTGATGAATTGCCATTTGGTTTTTTCTTCAGCCACTTTCGTCGAATCCAAAAATGGAATTATCACTTCCTTGCTCCGAATGTTAATAAGTCCATCATCATTTAATAGATAATTGACGGCATTTTGAAGAAATTCCTTGTTGCCAAAACTTTTCCCTGACCAACGGTCAAAACCCAATTCCTGCGGCTTGTTTTTTACGACATCGTTTTTGATGACGTCGCCATCGGAAATTACAATCATTTTCGATGGAACACTTTTATTTTTTTCTTCAATTAGTTTGAAAGGTTTGATGCGATTGTTATAAACGGAAGTAAATTCGCCTTCTAACAGAACAGCCAATGTTTGTGGTCCTTTGGTATAGGTTTCCTGCTTTGGTTCTTGCGCAACCATGTCCAGACTGATTTCTTTTGGAACACCTTCCAATTTGGTCAAATCTGAACTTCGCAACAAAATGGTTTTTTTGACAGCATTCTTCAAGGTATCCATCGGACTTGCAAAATCAAATTTCACAAGATTGAGATTGTTTGTAATCGGATGGTTTGGATTGGCACCAGCCAAAGGCGAATACTGCCACTGTACTGGCTGAAATTGCGCTTGACTGCCTTCGCCAATCGCCAACCAAATAGGAGCAGAGTAGAGGTCATTCACGATATCTGGATTGATCCGAAGACCGTATTTAAAGAAGAAATCGTTCAAATTCAAATCGCGCATAATAGCAACGGCACGTCCCGATTCATTGTAAAGACTGTCCTTGTCCATGATTATGGATTCCGATAACCATAGACTTTTGCCACCATTCATTGTGTACTGATCCAAAACCAATTTTTCCTCTTCGGTAAAAGCTTGTGTGGGTTTGGCAGCTACAAGCAAATCGTAGGCCTCCAGTTTTTGCAAGGTTCCGTTCGGATTGTTAGCCACACTGTCTAAGGTGAATGGGGCGATATAATAATGTTCTTTGATTGTTTTTAAAAAGTCAGCAATATAGATATCATCCAACTCGCCATTACCTTTAAGAATTGCTATTTTTTTTCTCTTTTCGGTTACCAATTTTTTAAAACCTTCAGCAAAGGCATACTCTAAATTCTGAACCGAATTGGTAACCGTTTCATCTGGTGTTGCACCGATACTGTTTTTAATCAATGGTATTTGTACCGTTTGATTGTGATAACTAGCCAAGGCCCAAGGAAATATAAGTTCCACGGACGATTTGCCGCTTTCCTTGACAGATAATTGTAAGGGTTGCAAGCCACGCTCCATCAACTGTTGGATATTGGCATCCTTGTTTTTTTCATCTTCCATAGGATTGATGAAATTAAACTTGATTTGGGAATTGTGCAGTTCAAATTCTTCAAGTAACTGTCTGGTTTCAGTTTGAAGACGTCTGTATTCTGATGGAAAATCGCCATCCAAAAACACATCAACAATCAGAGGAGAATCGACATCCTTCACGATGTTCAAAGCCGATTGTGATAAAGTATACCTATGGTCTTGCGTCAAATCAAATCGTTCGTAAACATGGCTGCCTATCAAATTGACCACCACAAGAATGATGAGCCATACCAGTATTTTTATCGTATTTGACTTATTTTTCAACATTCGTTGCCTGTTCGTCCTGGGTTGAATTATCTATGAGTGGTGCTTTATATAATTCGACCGCCACAACTTTGTTGTTTTTAAAAGTGATGAGGATGTTATCCTTTTTGTCATTCATGGCGCCTGGCTCGATGCCCAAACCATAATTCCAATAAGCAGGATCTTTGTCGTGGATGGAATCATTCCAGCTCAACCACTCATAGGTTCCCAAAAGCATTGTGACATCGTCCTTGCTTCGACCAATCAAATCTTTGGAAGCCACCAAATCATCACTCATTTCATAACGTAAGGAAGCATTGCTTTTCCAACTACTGGAATCAAAATATTTTTCGTGATGATAACTGCTGAAAATGTTCACCATTGGATAAAATCCATAGAAATAAATAAAAGGTGTTGCCACGACAGTAATGATGAATGTGAGCCATTTTCGTTTGTCAATGGTATTGACGAATATAAACACTAGCACAAAAACAATGAGTAAAAAAACAATCAGCGTTATGGAAGGAATCATCTTATTTT
>JBDSFP010000007.1:0-3158 GCA_039919415.1 Aquaticitalea sp.
ATCAAGAAACATATTGAAAACCAAGGATTTTTAGTTTTGGACAGAGACCCAACAGATGAAGAACGATTGACTAATGCAAAAATAGTAAAGTTTGTTGCCGATGAAGGTGTCAATGCATTTAGAACAGATATTGATTCAAAGTTTGGTGGAGAATTACAAAAAGCATTAAAAGAAACCTTTAATGAAGCTCCAGTAATTATTAGAACTATGGGAGGAACAGTTCCAATTATTCCAGCAATAGAAACTCTAAATATTCCTGCTATTATTGTACCGATGGTCAATATGGACAACAATCAACATAATCCTAATGAAAATATCAGAATAGGGAACATTAGACAAGGAATTAAAATTTGTTTAGCTATTTTTAATATGAAACTTTAAGTTTTGTCAAAAATTGAACATCCAAAACTACATCAATGGAGAATACAGCAATCCAGTTCAAGATAATTGGATAGACAACTATTGCCCAGCAAATGGTGAAGTGTATGGAAAAATCCCAAATTCTTCAAAGAATGATGTAGAAAACGCCTATATCGCCGCAAAATCAGCTTTCCCAAGTTGGTCACAAACCACTTTGGAAGAGCGCAGTCGCATCATGATTAAGATTTCAGAATTGTTGGAAGCCGATTTACAACGCTTTGCAGAAGCCGAAAGCTTTGACAATGGGAAACCAATTTCATTGGCAATAGATGTTGATATTCCGAGAGCAGCAAGTAATTTTCGTTTTTTTGGAAATGCAATTACGCAATTCGCAAGTGAAAGTCATGAAAGTGTCGGTCAAGACGCCATTAATTATACCTTACTCCAACCTATTGGAGTCGTGGGCTGCATTTCTCCTTGGAACCTTCCACTCTACCTGTTCACTTGGAAAATCGCTCCAGCAATCGCCTCGGGAAATTGTGTGGTTGCCAAACCAAGTGAAGTTACACCGATGACGGCTTATTTATTGGGTGAAATTTGCACAGAAGCAGGTTTGCCAAAAGGTGTGTTGAATATAGTTCACGGATTGGGTACAACAACGGGACAAGCGATTATTGAACATCCAGATATTAAAGCTATTTCCTTTACTGGGGGCACCTCTACAGGAGCACACATTGCAAAAATTGCTGCACCAATGTTCAAGAAATTGTCTTTGGAATTGGGTGGGAAAAACCCAAATATCATTTTTGCCGATTGTTATTATGAGGATATGTTAGAAACAACAGTTCGATCATCTTTTTCAAATCAAGGGCAGATTTGTTTATGTGGCAGTCGCATTTTTGTGGAAACTTCTATTTATGGGAAATTCAAATCCGATTTTGTTGAAAAGGTAAAAGCATTAAAAGTTGGACATCCCTCAGAAGAAACCACCAATATTGGTGCATTGGTTTCAAAACCACATTTAGAAAAAGTGATACAGTATATTGAAATTGCAAAACAAGAGAATGGAAAAATCCTTTGTGGAGGCAGTAAAGTTTTAGTGAAAGGTTATGAAAACGGTTACTATTTAGAACCAACCGTTATTGAAGTTACTTCTGATGAATGTCGAGTCAACCAAGAAGAAATTTTTGGACCGGTTGTGACAATCATGTCTTTTGATAATGAAGAACAGGTATTACAAATGGCAAACAAAGTGAAATACGGATTGTCGGCAACGCTTTGGACGAATGATTTAAAACGTACCATGCGAATGAGCAGCCAATTGCAAGTTGGAATTGTTTGGGTCAATACGTGGATGATGCGTGATTTACGCACACCTTTTGGAGGCGTAAAAGCATCTGGTATCGGTCGCGAAGGCGGATTTGAAGCTTTGCGGTTTTTTACGGAAGCTAAAAATGTTTGTATAAAATACTAGTTCCCGCGAAGGCGGGAATCTCATGAAATAAATCGAGATTAACTTTAAAAAAGATTCCTGCTTTCGTAGGATAGATTATGGATTTAAAACTAAACAACAAAAACGCATTGGTCTGCGGAAGCACTGCAGGAATAGGAAGAGCAACTGCTTTAGGACTAGCTGCCGAAGGTGCCAAAGTCACGCTTCTAGCAAGAAATGTAGCAAAACTGAAAGAGGTGTTGGCTGAATTGCCAAAACAAAGACGACACGATTATATAGTTGCCGATTTTTTAAACCCTGAGGATTTGAAAAGCCAGGTATCTAATTATATTACCAAAAACAACGGGTTTCATATTCTGGTTAACAATACAGGAGGACCAAAAGCCGGAACAGTTCTCGATGCTGGAGTGGATGAATTTGAAATTGCTTTTACTCAACATCTAAAGTGCAACCATATTTTGGCGCAAACTGTCATTCCGTTTATGAAAGAAGAAGGTTATGGACGAATCATCAATATGATTTCAACCTCTGTAAAACAGCCTATTGAAGGTTTGGGCGTGAGCAATACCATTAGAGGTGCCGTGGCCAATTGGAGTAAAACTTTGGCGACTGAAGTTGGTCCTTTTGGCATAACAGTCAATAATGTGCTTCCAGGGTCCACTTCAACAGAACGCCTCACTTCCATTCTTCATAATGTCGCAAAGAAAATAAATGGTTCTTACGAAGAAGCCGAAACAATGATGAAAAACGTCACACCGGCCAAACGCTTTGCTGAACCTGAAGAAATTGCGAATGCTGTAGTCTTTTTAGCAAGTGAATGTGCGAGTTATATCAACGGAATTAACCTTCCTGTAGATGGTGGACGGACAAAATCTTTGTAAGAGAAAGAACAAAGAAAAAAGAACCGAGAGCAAAGACTTTTTCTTTTGCCATTTTATACTTAATTTTAAGGACAAATCTTGCGTGAGGGATTGCAGTAAGCTACCGTGTAGCGCGGAAAGCCCGACCCGATAGGGACACGCCCAAAACATAATTATTATGAGCAAATTAGTATCTCCCATAAATTTTAAGGAGTGGATTGAGGAAAATAGACATCTCTTAAAACCCCCTGTTGGCAATAAAGTCGTCTGGAAAGATGGCGATTTTATTGTGATGGTCGTTGGTGGACCGAACAATCGGAAGGATTATCACTATAATGAAACACCAGAATTTTTCTATCAGGTTGAAGGCGATATTGTGTTGAAAGTGATTGAAAACGATAAGCCAAAGGACATCCATATTAAGGAAGGTGAAATGTTTTTGCTTCCACCAAAAGTGCCTCATTCCCCGCAACGTGGTGCCAATA
>JBDSFP010000023.1:0-3805 GCA_039919415.1 Aquaticitalea sp.
AGATGGAATAACTGAACATGGAGGTGGTTTTTATATGTATAAAACAACCTCTTCCACTGAATCCAATATTGACAATATGATGGCAAAGCAAAATGCAGACCTTCTAAAGTTTATGCAGTCTAATTCCATCGAAATGTCTGGATCTCCATTTACAATTTATAACGCGATGAACGACGATGGCAGTGTGATCATGAGCAATGCCATTCCGGTTCAGAACATGATAATCGTAGCTGAAGATAGCAATATACTTTGTGGATATATGGATCGCACAAAAGTTCTAAAAACAACCTTAAAAGGAAATTACACAAATCTTGACGAAGCTTGGAACACAGCAAAACAATATGTGAAAGACAATAATCTAGAGACCTCCGAAATGCCTGTTTTTGAGACTTATACAAAGGATTCGAGCACATCAGAGAATCCTGCCAATTGGGTCACGGAACTTTATATTCCCTTAAAAGCTGAACCTGTAGAAACCGAACAAATGTGAAACAACTGCTATTGGTTTTTTTGGGTGGTGGCATAGGAAGTGTCTTGAGATACTTAATCGGTAAGCTTTTGAACAGTACAGAAACCGGAATTCCTTATGGGACATTTGCGGCCAACATCATCGGTAGTTTGATTATTGGGATTGTTCTGGGCTTGGCAGTCAAACAAAACACACTTTCACAAAATCAAATCCTCTTTTTGGCAACTGGTTTTTGCGGTGGATTTACTACTTTTTCAACCTTTGCGTACGAAAACCATCTCTTTTTGAAATCAGGCGACTTTACCAGTTTTGCCATTTACACGATTGCGAGCTTTGTAATAGGGTTTTTGGCGGTCTTTGCAGGTATTTTTATTGTGAAAACCGTATAGTATAAACGTATCAGTGCAGACTGCTTACTGCAAACTGAATACTGCCTGCCCGTCCGCAGCTTTTGCGAAGGCGGGAAGACTATTTTTTAAACACTTTCACTCCTGCTTGCACCTTCGTATTGAGATAATTTTTAAGGGGTACAATGGGGCAGGAATATTTTTCATTATAGGCACAATATGGATTATACGCTGAATTAAAATCTATCATAAGCGTGTCATCTTTCGGAATCCGCAGATCGATATAACGGCCGCCTCCATAGGTTTCATCACCATTGGTATCATCCAAAAATGGCAAGAACAGATAGTCCTCGTAGCCTTCTTTCTTCATTAAATCCTGACCTTGATAGACATTTAATTTAAAGGATTTTCCATTTAGAATAAATGAAATTTCGCCATATTTTACATAGTCGGGAGCTCGTTCTGTAGTGGTTTTCATCTTGAATGGCTTTTCATTCAAAGTCCGAATGAATTTTGCGTTTACGACATAAGATGAATCAAACTTGAAAAAATCCAAGCCTTTAAAATTTTTCAAATCTTTCTCTTTTAAAGGCGATTTTGATGCATCCTTATATTCTGAATTCATTTCACGTTGAAATTCAGTTTCTCCAACAATCGGCTGTTTTTTTTGGGCACAGCTCAAGAAAAATGTAAATGCAAAAAACAGTGAAAATAATGTCTTCATAAAAAAATTTAGAAATCAAAAATACAACATTCAATTTTTTTCCCTAGCTTTGACCATATAATTCATTAAAAAATTATGCGAAACTGCATTGTTACATATACCCAAAAGAGAACCATTTCTTTGAGAAATCGGACTTTCTATATGTTATGATGATATGAAGATACATTTAATCAATATATGAAAGTCCGACCGTAACGTCGGACTTTTTAATTTAGTGAAACAGTAAATTGAAATTTCATCGAATTTTTCCCTAACCCTAAAGGGAATATCAATGAAATAATAATTTAAGATGTTGAACTTATCCTGAAAAAGACAGGATTTCATTTAACCAACTTTAAACCAACCAATGAAAATTTTCAACTTTTTATATTACAATATTGGTCATGGCTATGTCAATTCGTTCCGAGGTCTCTCCAAGGAAGTCTGGTGGCTGGCACTCATCACTCTTATCAATAGAGCTGGAACGATGGTCATCCCATTTTTGTCTTTGTATTTGACTACAGATTTAAAATTCTCATTGAATGATGTAGCTTGGATCATGAGTGCATTTGGTTTGGGAAGTATCGTCGGTTCTTGGTTGGGCGGCAAATTAACGGACAAAATCGGCTATTATAAAGTTATGGTGTTCAGTTTGCTGGTCAGTGGATTCCTGTTCATTGCACTTCAGTTGTTGACCACGTTTGCTACGATTTGTATTGGAATTTTTATATTGATGTCGGTCGCTGATATGTTTCGTCCAGCCATGTTTGTGGCATTGAGTGCTTACAGCAAACCTGAAAATAAGACACGAAGTGTGACACTCATTCGTTTGGCCATTAATCTTGGTTTTTCAGCTGGTCCAGCGATTGGCGGATTGATCATTACAACAATGAGCTACGGAGGTCTTTTTTGGGTTGATGGCATTACCTGTATCATTGCCGCCATTACTTTATTGAATGTCTTGCATCCAAAAAAATCCAAAGTTCTCGACGTGGAAGTCAATGACAATCCAAAATCAGCTTACACTGACAAGGCGTTTTTAATATTCTTGGCTGCGATGGTTATCTTTGGTGTTGTTTTTCTTCAATTTCTATCCACACTTCCTTATTTTTATAAAGAAGGTGTAGGCTTATCCGAATTCGAAATCGGCTTATTGATGGCACTGAATGGCATTTTAATTTTTATTTTTGAAATGCCACTCATTAAATGGGTGGAGAATAAAGGCTTTACAAAAGTTGGATTGATGATTTTTGGTTTGATAATGACCACTGTGAGTTATCTATTTTTAATGTACAATTCCATAATTGCATTGATAGTTATCAATATGATTATTATCACATTTGGAGAAATGATTGTGTTCCCATTTTCGAATGCTTTTTCTTTAAAACGTTCAAAACGTGGATTGCAGGGCGAATATATGGCATTGTATAGTATTGCGTTCTCAATTTCGCATGTATTCGGACATAATTTAGGGTTTCACTTTATTGACGCCTTCGGATTTGACAATACATGGATTTTAATGATAACACTTGGTACTATAGGCGTAATTTTACTGTTCATCTTGAAAGATTTTATGAAAACTTTAAACGAGGAAAGTTAACCCGTCGGGCATTTTGTTCAGATTTTGACAATCTTGCCCAAACCCTAAAGGGATTATCGACAAAATCTTCATTTCATCTTTTAATCCCGAGGCTTCGGGAGAGGCAAAAAAATAAAGATTTTCGTATTTTTATTTAAATTATGAACAAAAGGCACGACAGGATTAAGTTAACATGAGTGAAAATAAAAAAATAGTGATTATCGGAGCTGGACCCATCGGGATTGCCTGTGCTTTGGAATTTAAAAAAAGGAATTGGGACTATGTCGTCATTGAAAAAGGTGCGCTGACCAATTCCCTTTTCAATTATCCAAAAAACATGACCTTCTTTTCCACTTCTGAAAAGTTGGAAATTGATGCTATTCCTTTCATCAGCAATAATTCAAAACCTACTAGGGACGAAGCTTTGGAATATTATCGTCGCGTAGCAACCTCTAATAATTTGAATATCCATATGTATGAAACCGTGACTTCGGTAATAAAATTCAAAGATAATTTCACGGTCGAGACCGACAAACAAACCTATAACTGCCAAAAAGTTATTGTATCCACAGGATTTTATGACATTCCCAACCTGATGAATGTTCTTGGGGAAGATTTGCCTAAAGTCACACACTATTATAAAGAAGCCCATGCTTATGCGATGCAAAACGTAATCATTGTCGGAGCCAGCAATTCTTCGGTCGATG
>JBDSFP010000072.1:0-2634 GCA_039919415.1 Aquaticitalea sp.
CTGTTTGATTGGCCAGGCACATCAACACCCATAGTACATCGGCCATTTCATCCTCCATATTTTTTCCTTCATCTGATTTTTTAAAGGATTGCTCACCATATTTTCGTACCATAATTCGGGATAATTCGCCTACTTCTTCCATCAAAATTCCCAGGTTTGTCAATTCATTGAAATACCGTACACCGGTGGTTTTTATCCAACTATCTATGTCTGATTGTGCCTGTTCTATTGTCATTTTTTTAAACCAAAATAAAGGAAATTGATTGGAAAAAACCGATTAAAAAATTAGGTAGCATTTGCCTTTCCTATTTATCTATACAAGAATGCCCCAATCGTTCTTTACTTTTGCAAACTATCGAAATTAAAAATCTATGCCCAAGGAAAAGAATAAACTGAAAGGTTTTAGCTCCACTGCAATTCACAGTGGTCATGATACAGAAAGCAATTACGCCCATCTTACACCCATTTATGCAAGCAGCACGTATGTGTTTGATTCTGCAGAACAAGGTATGCGCAGATTCACCGGTGAAGAGCAAGGTTATGTTTACGGCCGCTGGGGTAATCCAAGCATGACAGAACCGGAACTAAAAATTGCGGCTCTGGAGAGTTTCGGCATCACCAAAGAGGGAAATCCGCTTGAATTGAAATGTATTTTACATAGCAGTGGAATGGCAGCAATCACTACATTAATGATGGCCACTTGCAAAAGCGGCGACAAGATTTTATCTCATTATTCCTTATATGGCGGCACACAGGAATTGATGTTTAAAGTGCTGCCGGATATAGGCGTCGAAGCCATCATCGTTGACTTGAGGGATTTGAATAAAGCAGAGGAAGCATTTCAGAACACTCCGGATATAAAAATGCTGTATTTGGAAACGCCTGCAAATCCTACTATTCAATGTGTGGACTTGAAAGCACTCTCTAACCTGGCACATAAATATGGAAAAATAGTTGCAGTTGATAACACTTTTGCTACACCTTACTTACAACAGCCTTTTAATTATGAAGTGGATTTTGTTGTTCATTCAACCACCAAATTTCTAAACGGCCATGGCACTGCAATTGGTGGAGCGCTTGTGGGAAAAGATTTGGATTTGATGAATGGAAAAGTTTTAAAGTACCACCGTTTATTGGGTGGAAATAGCAATTCCTTTGATGCATTTTTATTAACGCAGGGAATGAAAACCCTGGAATTGAGAATGGATCGTCATTGTGAAAATGCAATGAAAGTCGCCAAGTTCCTGGATGGATATACTGCCATCAAAGATGTGAATTATTTGGGATTAAAATCTCATCCGGATTATGAATTGGCAAAGAAACAAATGAAACATCCGGGAGCAATGATGAGCTTTGAATTAAAGGGTGGGCTGGAAGCAGGTAAAAAATTTATTGACAGGCTACAAATGTGCGTGAGAGCGGTTTCCCTTGGTACATGTGATACTTTGATCTCTCATCCGGCATCTATGACACATTATGGAATACCTAAAGAAAAGCGTGAAGAATATGGCATTACCGATGGCTTAATCAGGATGAGTGTAGGTATAGAAAATGTAGAAGATATTTTGAATGATTTGGAACAGGCAATTAATTTTTAATGCTCCCGGAATAATTGAATTTTTAATTATGATGAATAAAGAAGAGTTAGACATAAGAATAAGGAGAGCGGAAAAAGAAGATTGTGCGGCAATCATGACACTCATTAAAGAATTGGCTATTTATGAGAAAGCACCGGATGAAGTTACTGTTGAATTTAACCATTTTGTAGAAAGTGGTTTTGGTTCAAATCCAGTCTGGTGGGCATTTGTAGCAGAAATAGAAAATAAAGTTATTGCATTTGCCATTTATTATATTCGCTACTCCACATGGAAAGGCCAGCGCATGTATTTGGAAGATTTGTTGATCACAGAAAAAATGCGTGGAAAAGGAATCGGTAAATTATTGTTGGAAAGATTGATGGTAGAAGCTAAGGAAAAGGATTTTAATGGAATGGTTTGGCAGGTGTTGGATTGGAATGAGCCGGCTATTCATTTTTATGAAAAATTTGATGGAGTAAAATTTGATAGTGCATGGGTAAATTGTTCTTTGGAAATCAAATGATGGGAAATAATAGAGAAAAATCAGGTGAATTTCAAATTGCCGCCTCAATGTGAATCTTTGAGACACGATTCATGGCCATCCTTCGGTCAATGTTTTCCCTCTTGGAAATGCTAAAAGACAATTTTAAATTTACCTTATAAACCTTTTGGATTTTCTTTTGCTTAATTTAAATTAGATTGAAAAAATGATTTTGTAGGTTAAAACGAACAAAAATATGAATGAAAAAATAACGATGAATGAGAATGGCAAATTGAATGTGCCCGATAATCCAACAATCCCATATATTGAAGGTGACGGAATAGGTCCGGATATTTGGAAAGCAAGTGTACGTGTATTTGATGCAGCCGTTGAGAAGGCATATAATGGCAAGAAGGAGATTAATTGGATGGAAGTTTTGGCTGGTGGAAAAGCATTTGATCAAACGGGAGAATGGATGCCTCAGGCAACGCTTGATGCATTTAGGGAATACCTGATTTCTTTGAAAGGGCCTTTGACTACACCAGTAGGTGGCGGTATCAGAAGTCTGAATGTCGC
>JBDSFP010000153.1:0-3107 GCA_039919415.1 Aquaticitalea sp.
GGAGGCTTCTTAGTGATGAGCCTCTTTTTTATGAAGTATACGCTCCAATTCTTCTTCAAATTCTGAAGTGAACATCATCGCATTTGAATTGATGATGGTGCCATCGCTATCCACAAAAATCGATCTGTTTACCGAATTGATTACCAATTTCCGCATCGCATCGGCTGTATCTTGTAACTGATATTCGTTATCGATTGGGAAATGATATTGTTTGATGGTATTGGCCCAGCGTGATTTGTCATCATCGTTGATGTTTATCGCAATAAAATTGAATCCTGGAAATTTTGACCTAAATATTTTTGCCTTAAAATGACTGTTTCTCAAAAGCAAAGGAAAGTTGGATGACCAAAAATAAATAACTGTCGGTTTTGTAATAATGGAATCGGAATCGACAATGGTGTCATGATAATTCCTTAATTTCACGTTGGGCAATTTGTTTCCAGGTTTTAAATTGTTGACATTTTTAGTCAAGTCTTTCATATACACTTTGTCCTTTTCATCCGTACTTTTGGCAAGAAAGGAATTCAATACCTCTTTGGTCTCGGAACTGTCCTTACTAATGGTAATAAAATCCTTTGTGGTATATTTCAGCAAATAATTTTTGATGTTTTTATTGGTAATCACACTATCCATCAACTGAAGTTTTTCTAAATTATAAACCACGGATTGGTTGTCAAAAACTACATTATTTGTTGCTGTTTCGTAAAATTTACCGAGCGCAAGATTGTTAAAATGACAAAACAAAAATCGGCTGTAAGGAATGACAGCAATTAAATCTTCATTATTATAATCCACATTTTTTCGGAAATCGTAAAAATTTGTAGGCAAATCCTTATAATGGATGAGGTTATTATAACCATAATAGCTGAAAGGGTATAATTCTTTATAGGAGTAATAATCATAATTGATATTGCTTTCTGAAATGGACTTGAAATAATTGGAATACTCTTTATGGGAAATGAAATCTTTAAGTTCAGTTAATTTTGAGTTTCTGTTGGAATCCAAAGCCTGTTCAAATTTTTCTGGCTCCATGCCCCACATCATATCCATAAACTTCTTATTATCGGTCTCGTTTTGTATAAACATAGAGATGAGATAATTGTTTTTTCGCGCACCATCTCCGGTAAAGACCATGGATTCGTCAAAATCAATGGTGTTCAGTCTCAAAAGGATACTATCTTTAGGCTCAATCAACACTCTCTGAAACTCGCCACCATGCATAAAGGTGTAGAGACCTGGTTTTAGATTTTCCAACTTGTGCAAGAAACGATTGTTAGCATCCAAATATAGTGTATCGGCAGTTTTTTCGGGACTGTTGAGAACCACATAATTGTTGTTCGGATTGATGATTTCTCCACCAAAATAAGCATAATTGTTCTCGCCTTGGAAGTCTTTTTTACAGCCCAAAAGCGATGATAATGCCATTATGAGTAAAACGTTAAATTTCATTTTGTCCGGATGGCGGTTGGTTATCCAAGTTTATTAAACAAAAATAAGGGATGCGTTCATAGTCTGTTGTTAATGCGCTGTTAAATGTTATTTTAGTGATTTGGGTGGTTTTTAAGTATCGATGCTTTTGATTATTTTTGCATAAATTTTAAACACAGTTTATGCTATCAGTTTCTAATCTTTCGGTCCAATTTGGCAAACGGATACTTTTTGATGAGGTCAACACGACCTTTAACCAAGGTAATTGCTATGGTATTATCGGAGCCAATGGTTCAGGTAAATCAACTTTTTTGAAGATTTTATCGGGAAAAATGGATCCAACATCTGGACATGTGCATTTGGAAGCCACCAAGAGAATGTCGGTATTGGAGCAAAATCATAACCTATATGACGAGCATACCGTTTTGGAAACCGTGTTGATGGGAAACAAACCCTTGTTTGAATTAAAAAGCCAAATTGATGCTCTTTACGCAGATTATAGTGATGAAAATGTAGAGAAAATTGGAGAACTGCAAGTTCGGTTTGAGGAAATGAACGGATGGAATGCTGAAAGTGATGCCGCAGCGATGCTTTCCAATTTGGGAATTAAGGAAGAGAGCCATTATACCTTGATGAAGGATTTGGATGGAAAGCAAAAAGTGCGTGTCCTATTGGCACAAGCCTTATTTGGAAATCCTGATGTTTTAATCATGGATGAGCCGACCAACGATTTAGACTATGAAACTATCGGTTGGTTGGAAAATTTCTTGGCCAATTATGAAAACTGCGTTATCGTGGTCTCTCACGATAGACACTTTTTGGATTCGGTATGTACCCATATTTCCGATATCGATTTTAGTAAAATCAACCACTTTTCTGGAAACTATACATTTTGGTATGAATCTTCGCAGTTGGCGGCACGACAACGTTCACAGCAAAACAAGAAAGCCGAGGAAAAGAAAAAGGAATTGGAAGAATTCATCCGTCGTTTTTCTGCTAATGTTGCAAAATCCAAACAGGCAACAAGTAGGAAGAAGATGATTGAAAAATTGAACATTTCAGATATCAAGCCTTCCAGCCGACGTTATCCAGCGATTATTTTTGAACGTGATAGGGAAGCTGGCGACCAAATTTTTAATGCCATTGGCTTGTCAGCTTCACTTGATGGTGAAACACTCTTTCAAAATATTGATATCAATTTGAACAAAGGCGATAAAATTGTAGTCTATTCTAGGGATTCGAGGGCGACTACTGCCTTTTATCAAATCATCAATGGCAACGAAAAAGCTGATGCAGGAAAATTTCAATGGGGAATTACCACCACTCAATCCTATTTGCCCTTGGATAACAATGAATTTTTCAACAATAAACTGACACTTGTCGATTGGTTGCGTCAATGGGCAACTTCTGAAGAAGAACGTGAAGAAGTTTACATCCGCGGATTCCTCGGGAAAATGATTTTCAGTGGCGAGGAAGCGTTGAAAACTTCAAATGTGTTATCAGGTGGCGAAAAAGTGCGTTGTATGTTGAGCCGAATGATGATGATGAGAGCCAATGTCCTGATGCTAGACGAGCCAACGAATCATTTGGATTTGGAAAGTATCACAGCGTTCAATAATTCCCTAAAGAATTTCAAAGGAACGGTTCTGTTTACAACGCATGACCATGAATTTGCCCAA
>JBDSFP010000178.1:0-3754 GCA_039919415.1 Aquaticitalea sp.
TTCCATCTTGTCATGTTGTTGCTTTTTTGACATTTTCGTCATCTGCAAAACGCTTAAAATATTGTCCTCGATACTCAACTTGCGAAACACCGATGCCTCCTGAGCCAAATAACCAATTCCGTTTTGGGCGCGTTTGTACATAGGATATTTAGTGATTTCCTGACCTTCGAGATAGATATTGCCACCATTGGGTTTGATGAGTCCAACAATCATATAGAACGACGTGGTTTTTCCGGCACCATTCGGTCCCAATAGACCAACGATTTCCCCTTGGTTCACTTCCAAGGAAACGCCTTTAACCACTTGTCGTCCACCATAGGACTTCATCAAATTTTCTGCTCTTAACTTCATATCAGTTAAACGTCTGTTTCATAGGTTTATTGATTTCAAAAATAAACAATTGAAATTTTATCTGTCATGCAACTCTAAAATGTTTCAAGTTGGTAGAATTTATATAACATCAATTCCATAATCCAAGTCGTGTCAATTCGTGAAATTCGTGTCTAAACATAGTTTGTTTTATACATGTCAATTAGTGCAACCTGCCTGCCGTCAGTCAGGTTAGTTTCAATTAAACCTGATTTTCCAAAGACTCCCAAAAGCCACAAGTACGACGCAAATAGGGAATCAATATACTTCACCAACCAAAGTCGCAATACCAAGCACTTCGCCAACTTCAGCTTTCGTGATGCCTGCATGTCTTTGGAATATCTGACATCTTATAGTTTTTTGACTTTGGACAAAATGCGATTTTGATTTCTGACCACCACGGCAGAAATATAGATACTGACTTCATATAATAATAAAATCGGAATAGCCACAATGACTTGACTTGCTACGTCAGGCGGAGTAATTATCGCCGACAATATCAAAATAACGATCAACGCGTATTTTCTGTATTTCCTTAAGAATTGAGGCGTCACAACACCCACTTTGGTCAAAAAATACATGATAATGGGAAGTTCAAAGACAAAACCAGAGGCTAAAGAAGAGGATCTTACCAACGAAATATAAGAATTCAAATCAATCTGGTTCGTTATTTCAGAACTTACACTATAGGTTCCTAAAAAGTTAATGGATAGTGGAGTAATGATATAATAACCAAAAAGGACTCCCAAGAAAAACAAAAACGAGGTCACGATGATAAATCCTTTTGAATGTTTTCTTTCGTTGGGATGCAAACCGGGTGCAATAAAACTCCACAATTGATAGATGATATAAGGAAATGCGATGACCATACCAGCATAGATAGCTGTCCAAATATCCGCTGAAAATTGACCGCCCATCGTTCTGTTCTGAATGGTAAAAGGAAACTCTGTTCCACAAAACGTACTATCAAAATTAAAATATTGTGACACTTTGCATAAGTATCGATACGTTGGGAAACTCATTTTTTTCGGACCAAAAATAATGGTCTCAAATATAAATCTTGAGCTTAAAAAAGCAATAATTCCTGCAATTAAGATAGCTACACTGCTGCGTATCAAATGCCAGCGCAAATCTTCAAGATGATCCAAAAAGGACATCTCATTCGAGTTTTTCTTTACCATTAGATAATTCCTTCTTTTATTAGGTCATGTAGATGTACGACACCCGCATAGTTTCCGTTTTCTTCCACGAGAAGTTGTGATATTTCATTGGCTTCCATCAGATCCATTGCATCAATGGCCATTGCATCGTTATTAATCCTTTTTGGATTGGAGCTCATGATGTCCTTTGCTGTCAAATGGATAAAGGAATCTGTTTTTGTCAACATACGACGCAAATCACCGTCTGTGATAATCCCTACAATTTTGTCATGTTCCACAACTGCTGTGACACCGAGCATTTTTTCCGAGATTTCCACGATCACTTGTTTGACATTGGTATCCAATTGAACCTCTGGTTTTTCGTTCATCGAAGACAAATCACTCACTCTTAAATACAGGCGTTTTCCCAAAGCGCCACCTGGATGGTATTTGGCAAAATCTCGGCTTGAAAAGCCTCTCAATTCCAACAGACAAATGGCAAGCGCATCACCAATGACCAATTGAGCCGTTGTGCTGGTCGTTGGTGCCAAATTATGTGGACAGGCTTCCTGTTCCACGTAAGCATTCAGAATATAATCGGCCTGTTGGCCCAAAAAGGATTTGGTATTGCCAGTAATAGCAATCATTTTATTGTTGGCATTTTTGATCAGAGGCACCAATACTTTAATTTCAGGTGTGTTGCCGCTCTTGGAAATACAAATCACGATGTCATCCTCGAGCATCAGACCGAGGTCACCGTGAATGGCGTCGGCAGCGTGCATAAATACCGATGGAGTGCCGGTGGAATTTAAGGTAGCAACGATTTTATTGGCGATAATGGCACTTTTCCCAATCCCGGTAATAATCACACGTCCTTTGGAGTTATATATAAGTTCTACGGCATTCGCAAAATCGTCATCTAGAAAAGAGGTTAAATGGGCTATGGCTTTGCTTTCCATCTCAATGGTTTTTTTTGCCGTATTGAGAATAGAATGTTTATTGTTCAAAATTTATAATTTTTGGGTTTGATGCGTTTAAAGAATTTTAGTATCTTTAAAGTAATTGCAAATGTATATAAAATACCAATAGGGATTAATGAGTAAATCAGAAATTGACTTACATGAAGCACTAAAAAAATACTTCGGGTTTTCCAAATTCAAAGGGCTTCAGGAACAGGTCATAAAAAGTATTGTAGCCGGCCATAATACCTTTGTGATTATGCCGACAGGTGGCGGAAAGTCCTTATGTTACCAACTGCCTGCCCTGATACAGGATGGCACGGCAATTATTGTTTCGCCATTGATTGCCCTGATGAAAAATCAGGTGGACGCCATAAGAGCGGTCTCACAACACGAAGGTGTGGCACATGTATTGAATTCTTCATTGAGCAAAACTGAAATCAAGCAAGTCAAGGAAGACATTACCAATGGTATTACAAAGCTGCTCTATGTAGCTCCAGAATCGCTTACAAAAGAAGAATATGTCGATTTTTTAAGGGCGGAAACCGTTTCCTTCATGGCAGTGGATGAAGCGCATTGCATCAGTGAATGGGGCCACGACTTTAGACCGGAATATAGAAATCTCAAACAGATTATAGAACGCATTGGTGATAACATTCCCATCATTGGATTGACTGCGACTGCGACTCCAAAAGTTCAGGAAGACATTTTAAAAAGCTTGAACATAACGGATGCCAATACCTTTAAGGCATCTTTCAACAGACCCAATCTTTACTATGAAGTACGTCCCAAAACCAAACAAGTCGATAGCGATATCATTCGTTTTATCAAACAGAATGAAGGAAAATCAGGAATCATATATTGTTTAAGCCGGAAACGTGTGGAAGAATTGGCACAGGTACTTCAGGTCAATGGCATCAAAGCCGTCCCATATCATGCGGGTTTGGATGCAAAAACGCGCGTAAAACATCAGGATATGTTCCTCATGGAAGATACGGATGTGGTGGTTGCTACCATTGCTTTTGGGATGGGAATCGATAAACCAGACGTTCGTTTTGTGATTCATCACGATATGCCAAAAAGTATAGAAAGCTATTATCAGGAAACTGGACGGGCAGGACGTGATGGAGGCGAAGGGCATTGTTTGGCGTTTTATGCATATAAGGATATCGAAAAGCTTGAAAAATTCATGTCCGGAAAACCAGTCGCCGAACAGGAAATCGGTCAGGCATTGTTACAGGAAGTTGTGGCATTTGCTGAAAGTCTAGGGGTCATCGCAAAATTCAT
>JBDSFP010000201.1:0-3534 GCA_039919415.1 Aquaticitalea sp.
GTAGTTACTTAAGAGACAGGAGTTATTAAGTTATTGAATAGCGAGTTATTTAGCGTACTTACATAATAACACAATAACTCATTAACTATTAGCAATTTCATTGCTTCTATAAAACTATGGATTTCAAATAAATAGTGGCTTATTGCTATCACTTCACATCATACACAAAAGCTCTATATTTCAATAGCGCCACAAAGACTGCACCACCCAAGGCATTGCCAATCAGTGACACTATTTGAAATGAGCCATAGATACCGAATGTTATTTTATCAGAACTGATCAGACCTGAAAAGACTTCCACATTCCCGACAATGCTATGATGCAAACCAGCAAACGCCAAAACTGCCGTGATCATGAAAATGATAACAATTCGGCTCATGCTGTCCTTTGAAGCGGCTACCAACCATGACAATAAGCCCATTAACCAACCGGCGAGAATGGCACTCACCAAAATCACCCAAATGGAGTATTGGCTGACGTGGACCGCAATGGCTTCAATGCTTTGTAAATCAAACATACCCAATTGGGGTCCAATCCATACCAGTACAAAGGCCATCAAATAACCACCAAACAAATTGCCAACAATGACCAAGCCCCACAGTTTTAAAAGGCTTCCAATGGAACGTTTTTTATTCAATACGGGGAGTGTCAGCAAGGAGGTTTGTTCTGTAAAGAGAATGGACTGACCTAAAATGACCATGATGAACCCAACAGGATATACCAAAGCCATCAATTTGAAAATGGTCTCCTCCTCCACTTTCCCATATAAAAACGTGTATAAAGTGCAAAGCAATAAAAAACTAAAACCTATTTCCAATCCGGCAGTCAATGAACTTAAAAGAATGCTTAAGGGATGTTTATCATAGGTTTCCTGGCCTTCGACGATTTGCTGTTTCAGTATTTCGCCGTGGGATTTCGCCGTATCATTTTCCGACTTTTCAGAATTCTTCAATTTGGAATCAATATCCTGCTGCTCCTGGTCATTAGATAATACTTTTTCAGACATAAAATGATAAAATGCGTTAGTTGTTATCCAAATTACAAGATAACGCCCAATACCATGCTATAAATTTCTATTTATTTTGCAATCAATCCTTCCATGTCCTGACACAATACAGGGATTTGCCATTAACTTTTTTGTGAGGATACATATAAGATGTTCTATTACAAGTATTTACCCATTGTAACCGTTGGATATAAATCCTCATAACAATGGATTTCATTTTGGATTTGCTTATGAATTAGTTTACGCTTTAAATCGGATAATTCATAACAACCTGCGCCAGCAAAGAGTTCCAAGAAATCTTCCAAGGTTTTGGCCTGATAATTTCGGACGCGCTTCCATTTATCTTCCACCACAAGGCCTCGCACCAAAGCACCATCTTGCGTTGCAACACCTGTTGGACATTTATTGGTATCGCAACGCAGCGCTTGGATACATCCTAAAGCCAGCATCATGCCACGTGCCGAATTACATATATCTGCTCCTATGCACAGCGCTTTAAAAATATCGAATGCCGTGAAAATTTTTGTGGCCGTAAAGACTTTGATATCCTTTTTAAGA
Organism: Aquaticitalea sp.; assembly: GCA_039919415.1. GTDB lineage: Bacteria > Bacteroidota > Bacteroidia > Flavobacteriales > Flavobacteriaceae > JBPOFM01. The sequence continues at coordinate 1,565 of JBDSFP010000201.1, forward strand.
TCATAACCACGCAAGGTATCCACCACAAACAGCAATGCCTTTTCCCACGGCATCCCAACGTAATTTGAAAAATCGATGGGCGCAGCACCTGTGCCACCTTCGGCACCATCCACGGTAATAAAATCCGGTTTGATACCTGTTTTTACCATGGCCTTACAGATGTCGATGAATTCGTCCTTGCTCCCGATGCATAGTTTAAATCCAATAGGTTTTCCATTGGACAATTCCCGCATTTGTTGCACAAAACGAATCAGGCCTTCCGCATCACTGAAGGCGCTATGACCTGGTGGAGAAATGACATCGGTATGTGCCTTAACACCACGTATCTCTGCAATCTCATCACTATTTTTTGCCGCTGGCAATACACCACCATGGCCAGGTTTGGCACCTTGGGAGATTTTGATTTCTATCATTTTGACTTCGGGAAGTGCAGATTTTTCCTTGAATTTTTCAGGGGAAAAATGGCCGTCTTCCGATCTACATCCAAAATAACCAGTCCCAACTTCATAGACCAAATCGCCGCCTTGCAAGTGGTATTTTGAAATGCCGCCTTCGCCTGTGTCGTGAAAAAAGTTACCTGCTTTTGCACCTTGGTTCAGTGCCATCACCGCATTCTTGCTCAAGGCACCAAAGCTCATGGCCGATATATTGAATAGACTGGCAGAATACGGTTGCAAGCAATCGGGACCTCCCACCATAACACGTTGCGGTTCCGTCATTATCGGCGACGGATAAATACTGTGTTGCATCCATTTGTAATTGTTGGCCTCCACATTGAGTTCAGTACCAAACGGATGGGTTTCATTTTGAAGTTTAGCCCGTTCGTACACATAAGAGCGTTGGTTTCTATCGATGGGCTTTCCATCGGTATCAGATTCCACAAAGTATTGATGTATTTCCGGTCCAATCATTTCCAACAGATATCGCATGTGTCCCAGCAAGGGAAAATTCCTTAAAATGGCATGCTTTTTTTGGATGATATCGTAAATGCCAATGCCCAAAAGTACCACGCCAAACAGGATGATACCTATTTTTGGCCACATAAATACACAGAACACCAAGCCTGTTAAACCAATAATAATAAACGTGAATCGTATTGCTTCTCTCATGGAATAAACTTGAAAAATGAAGGTTTGAATTTGAAGTCTATCAAAATTACGAAAACTAACACGTGGCTGTCTTTACTTTAACATTGTCTAAACAATAACAGTTATGGAATGACGATTCACTAAGTTGCAAATTGAAAGGAATAAATTACCTTGTCCGATTACAAATTTCATTAATTTGCAATCTCAAAATTCAACTAAAAACAAAATTCCCTTGATAGTCTGTATAGCCGAAAAACCAAGTGTCGCCAGGGAGATCGCTTCCGTATTGGGAGCTACCATTAAACGGGATGGCTATTTTGAAGGCAATGGCTATGCGGTGACCTATACGTTTGGTCATTTCTGCACCTTGATGGAACCCAATGATTATAAACCCCATTGGAAAAGTTGGGATTTGAACAATTTGCCGATGCTTCCAGAAAAGTTTATGACCAAGGTTGTGGACAATGAAGGTATCCAAAAGCAATTCAAAATTGTAAAAAGCCTATTTGATAGAGCCGAAATGGTGATTAACTGCGGTGATGCCGGTCAGGAAGGCGAATTGATACAACGATGGGTCTTGCAACAGGCAAACTATAAAGGCGAAGTAAAGCGCTTGTGGATTTCTTCCTTGACCACGGAAGCCATTAAGGAAGGTTTTGAGAACCTAAAACCATCGAGCGATTATGATAATCTATTTTATGCAGGATTTTCAAGAGCCATTGGCGATTGGCTGCTTGGTATCAACGCCACACGATTATATACTGTAAAATATGGTGGTTACAAGCAAGTGCTTTCTGTTGGCAGAGTGCAAACGCCTACTTTGGCGATGCTAGTGAACCGATTTAAGGAGATAGAAAATTTCCTGCCGCAACCCTATTGGGA
>JBDSFP010000258.1:0-14315 GCA_039919415.1 Aquaticitalea sp.
GGAACACTTGGTAAAACAGGAGCTGGTGCGGGTGAGGAACAAGGCATCCAAGATGGTATCGATGTGTATTTTGCAACTTTTGCAAAATCACTGGCAAGTACTGGGGCTTTTATTGCGGCCGATCAAGAAATCATCGATTACTTAAAATACAATTTACGTTCCCAGATGTTTGCGAAATCCCTGCAAATGCAATTGGTAATTGGTGCTCTAAAGCGTTTGGAAATGCTGAAAACCATGCCTGAGCTCAAAGAAAAACTTTGGGAGAATACAAATGCATTACAATCTGGACTTAAAGATCGTGGCTTTGATATCGGAACCACACAAAGTTGTGTGACACCAGTATATTTAAATGGAAGTATTCCAGAAGCAATGGCTTTGGTAAAAGACCTGCGTGAAAATTACGGCATATTTTGTTCCATTGTTGTATATCCAGTGATTCCGAAAGGATTGATTTTATTACGATTGATTCCAACAGCGACTCACACCTTGGAAGATGTCAACGAAACGTTGGATGCTTTTGATGCTATCAGAACGCGTTTGGAGAATGGTACCTATAAACGTTTGTCTGCCGCGTTAATGGCAGCGATGGGGGAATAACCATTAAAATTCCAAGATTTAAAATAACGAATTCCAATTTATTTTCTAGGTCTGTGTATTTTATTGAATTCTGGCATTTAAGTTTTATTGAGGATAAAGAGTTTGTATTTGGTTTGTTACGTTGTTTAAGTCATTAGTGTAGCAATAAAAATCGAATGGAAAACCTGCAAAGATTGTGACAAGTAGGCCAGAATAAGCAATAAATTATAGCTGGCATTGTAGGCTGGCTTTATTCGTTTAAGTGTTCAACAAATTTTCTTGAAAGAACGGTGTCGTATATTATTTTCAGTTTCTTGATTTTGTTTTTAGAGTCGAATTCAATAATATCAACTACATCAAATTCTACTTTCTGATTATTTTTTAAAGTCCATTTATAGGTAAAATAAAGTGCTAAATCATTGGAGTCATTTTGAACGAAAATACCTTTTAAATGAATCTCGGATTTAGAAGTGTCATTATATAATTCACGATAAAATTCATCAGCCTTTTTAATTCCATAAATAGGCGAATCAACAATCCCATTTTCATCGAACAAATCAACTACCTTTTCTATGTTTCCGCTTTCGAGATATCTCAAATATCTATTCGCAATTTCGGTATTATCCATCAGTCAATTTTTTTTTATAATCCTCTTGTCCTTGTCCTTAATTTGGTCAATCATTATTAGAAAAGATTATGGATAGAAAACGAGGCCAGTTTTAGCACCAAATTTGTCAATTACAAACAGAACATAAAATTCGAGAGCATTATCGTAAATAGGTTAGTCCGAGCAATAATTATATAAGGTGTTTAGCTATTGTTTTATGGGGTAAATTATAAAATTTTTATGTATTTGTTTAGTTGGGTTATCTCCTAATTTGTTAAGTGAAATTTGAAGTGTTTTTAAATCGTCGACACTTAAGGGAAGCTTTTGCTCTTCGGGATGGTATGTCGAGCCTTTTGGATAGTCAACACCATCGGATGTGCTCATTTCAACGTGATTGCCAAGAATATACTTAATCTCATGTTTCTTTGAAAATTCAACCAGTCTATCAATACTTGTTTTAAAAGAAGACCAATCGTCAACATAAAGACGACCAGGGTAAAATGTATCACCTGTTAGCAACAGTTTAGATATTGTGTCATATATAGCAATTGATGCTTCCTGATGTCCAGGTATTGGAATGAGCTTTAAAGTTCTATTTCCAAGTTCAAAATCGACAATTTCATTAGGCCAATTATGGAACTTATAGAAGTTAATAACGTCCGTTTTTTCGAGACCCACTAAAGTTGTATTTACTTTTCCTTTAAACTGACCATCTGCGGCATAATGATCTCCGTGTGTGTGCGAATGAGCCACAACTAATTCAATTTCTTTCTTTTGTTGTTTTTGCCAATTATCTACTATAGTTTCAACTGTTTTATATAATGGAAACGATGCTTCCTCCTTTGTGGCTCCTGTGTCCATCAGTAGTGCTTTGTCTTGACCTAAAAATAAAAACATAAAAGGAGCCTCATAATTGGTGCATTTATTTTGCCGCAATATCCATGTGCTTTGGTCGTATTGTACTACTTGTATTGGTTCATCCGTATTTTTTTCGCAATCCTCTGAGCCGTGAATCCAATTTTGTTTGTCAAGATTGGTTTGTCCAATGGCCGGGATACAAAAAATACTGGTGATTAAGACTAAGTTTAAGTAAAATGTAAAACTTTTTTTAATGTTTAAGGTCATTTTTCTTTTGGTTTAATTGGTTACAACACTTTTGTATTGAGCCATTGCGCCTGCCTGTCGGCAGACAGGTTTCTCACACACGAATCATTGAAAGCACAAAACTCCGTTGGAATCCCGACACCTTTAGGGACCCAATCCCCGAAGCTTCGGGGTGCCAGGTTGTCGAAGACCCACCAGCCCGCCAAAACGATTTGTCGGGCTGGTGGCATTAAGTTTCAAAGTTTTTATCTGATATCAGAATTACTTTTAAATGTTTAGTATCCTTAGGCAATTACGTTATAATTCAATCAATTATATGTAATGCACCAATACCAGCCTCCCAAAGTTCCTTATTATATTTTGGTATGTCTTGACCTATTAGTTCTTCAGCAGTCTGCTTAAAGGTTTTCCATTGAGCATCCAATTCGTTTTTCCGATCGATATTGGGTTTGTTTACCCTTGGTATGCTACTATTGGTCTGGTCTATTAAAAACAGATATTCTGCATTCAACATATTTGGGAAATTCTCCACATCATCATAGGCCTCAGAACGTCTTTGTACCATTTTTTCGTCCCATGTCTTTATTTTTTTGATCAACGCCTTTCCGTTTTCTATAAGCATTTGGTCCTTTTTATCAGACTCAAGGTCCTTTACAATCCCTTCCAATTGTGTTTGTATGCTTTTTAGGCCCATAATTTTGGTATGCATATCGGTAATTGTGTGTGACAGTTCTTTCATAAAATCACCGTATTGCTTAAACTGATCATCGCTAACCATAAACATTTTATTGGCAACAATGGCTGCAGGGGTCGTGACAGTTTTGTCTTTGGCAGTCAACTCTACGGTATAAATCCCTGGTGCAACCTTTCCACTTGAAAATCCCGATTCGATATAAACATTTTCTATACGGGGTAAATCTTCATACTGCATGTCCCACACAAATCTGTTTAAGCCTTCATCTGTAGATAGTGTTGGAGTAGGCGGTGGGCCTCCGCCATTACTGGCTTTTGAATTTGAGTCTTTTTTAGAGGTAAATGTGCGTATTATATCGCCCTGCTTATCCTTTATTGTCATAATTACCTCGTCCGTTTCCTCCAATTTTGGCAAATTGTAATAAAGCACCACACCATTAGCAGGATTGATTCCTTCAAAACTGTCGGTTCCTTTAAATTCTGCTGAGGTCTTATTCAGTGGGCTGCCCCAAGATCCATACACAGCAGCTCCTGGCTCATACAATTTAAGTCCCTTAACATCTTTTTTGTATTGATGTACTAATGCTAGATCATCCAAGATCCAAATAGAACGCCCGGAAGTTGCTACGATCAAATCACCTTGGTGTATCATAAGATCGGTAATTGGGGTAATGGGCAGATTAAGTTGAAAAGATTCCCAGCTTGCTCCGTCATTATATGAAATATACATGCCTAATTCGGTACCGGCATATAACAGACCTTTTTGCGCAGGATCTTCTCTTACAACTCGTGTATGTGCGCCATAGGGAATATTGCTGCTAATGTTCTTCCAAGTGTTTCCATAATCCGTAGTTTTAAATATAGCAGGGGTATAGTCGCCAAATTTATATTTGGTAGTTGCTATATAGGCGGTGGCAGGATCATGCGGTGAAACATCAATAGCATTTACTAAAGTTTCGCCCAAACCTTTCGGGGTAATATTGGTCCAAGATTTACCATCATCTCTTGTCACAAATACAAAACCGTCATCGCTTCCGGTATAGAACACACCAGCTTCATGCGGTGATTCTATTAAATAAGTAATGGTCCCATAATTTTCGGCTCCTACGGCTTCATTGGTATAAGGACCGCCGCCATTGCCTTGTTTTTCATCAATATTCCTAGTAAGGTCTGGTGAGAATTCTGTCCACGTTTCTCCCATATCGGTGGTTTTTAATACCATTTGAGCGGCATGATAAAATGTATTGGGTCTGTGTTGCGACCAAATGATTGGAGCATTCCAATTAAAGAGATATTTCATATTGCGCGCTTCCCTTCCAAGATATTGAATGGGCGCTGCCATAACGTTGGTACTTGCTTTTGCATCCATATCCAGTATATCTATAGTACCTAAATAACTTCCACCTAAAACATATTTGGGATTATCGGGGTCGAAAGCCAAAAACGCACTTTCACCCCCTGCTGAATAAGTCCAGTCTTGTTGACTAATACCACCTCTGCCTAAAGAAAGACTAGCGATCTTTATGGAGGTATTATCTTGTTGGCCTCCATAAATATTATATGGATATAAATTATCGGCATTTAAACGATATATCTGTGCCGTGGGCATATTGTCTTGGGAAGACCAAGATTTTCCATTATTGAACGAAACCGCAGCACCGCCATCGTTAGCTATTACCATGTTGTTAGAATTATTAGGATTGATCCATAGATTATGAAAATCGCCATGGGTACCACTCAGCTCTTCCCAAGTTTTTCCACCGTCGTTAGAACGGAAGGCGTCTGCACTCATAACATACACCTTATCCTCATTGTTTGGGTCTGGGAAAACTTCTATATAATACCATGCTCTTTGTGTTAATCTGTTATCACCACTTACTTGGCTCCAAGTCTTGCCTGCATCATTAGATGCATATAATCCACTTTTGTCTGTATAGCTATCACTTTCAATAAGTGCATAAACCTTGTTACTGTTGGCCCTACTTACGGCTACGGCCATTTTACCCATTTCCTTCGGAAGACCTTTTTCCATTTTATTCCACGTCTTACCTGCATCGATAGATTTATACAGTCCACTGCCAGGACCGCCACTGTTTATCTTCCATGGTGTACGTTGGTATTCCCACATGGCTGTATATAGAACATCAGGATTATTATGATCCATTGAAAGTTCCACGCTACCTGTAGAGCTATTAACATATAAAAGTTTGTTCCAAGTTTCACCTCCATCTGTACTCTTGTAGATACCGCGCTCTTCGTTTGGTTTGCTATAAACGCCCTGTGCCGCTACATAAACAATGTTCGGATTGGTGGGATGAATCACGATTCGCGATATTTGTTGTGTCTTTTCGAGACCAATATGTTTCCAAGTTTTTCCGGCATCGGTAGATTTGTAAACGCCATCACCATAAGAGGTCATTACGCCCCGTATAGCATGTTCGCCCATTCCGCAGTAAACAACATTGGGATTAGATTCGGAAACGGCAACTGCACCCACAGAACCCGTTTTAAAAAATCCGTCCGATATATTTTGCCAACTAGTTCCCGCATCTTCGGTTTTCCATAATCCGCCGCCCGTTGATCCCATATAATAGGTTAGCTGATCGCCAATTACGCCCGACGCAGTAACCGAGCGTCCGCCTCTAAATGGCCCAATGTTTCTATATTTCAAAGAGCTAAAATAGGTATCAGCCTCTTGAGCAAATGTGAAAAGGCAGATGAAAAATGACAAAGAAAGTAATAGTTGTTTACGCAGAATTTGAAGTGTTAGGAAAAAGGTTATAATTTTGAATGTTAAATGTAATAAAATCACAGCATTATTCAGAAGTTTTAAAAAGCTGAAAAATTAAAAGCGAAGATTTTTTTACTTTCACTTATTTAAATTTATTAATATCTGTTTTTTGAAAACTAAGCTACCAATTTATACTGAAACCCAGACATGTTTTAAACACTTTGTTGTGTACAGACTGACTTCATTCTCGGTCAACGGACAATATTGTTTGCAGTAATACATTAGCGCCATTTGTCATGTCTTCTGTTTTTGTGAATTCTAAAGGCGAATGGCTAATGCCGCCTACGCTTGGAACGAAAATCATACCTACAGGTGCAATGGTTGCCATTTGTTGCGAATCATGACCTGCTCCACTTTGCATTAATTTCGTTTTTAGTCCAAGAGAATTTGCGGATTCAAAGATTTTTTTTTGCAATAATTTATCTGTTAGCGCTGGTTTTGTGAAACTTGGTTCACGCGTAAAAATAATTTTCGTTTTTGTATTAACGGCTATCGTGTCAGCGCGCTTTTCAATTGCAGCGAATAACATTTCAATTTTATCCCATGACAAATCGCGTATTTCCAAACCTAAGATAGCCTTGCCCGGGACAACATTGTATGCTCCAGGGAATGCCTGAATTTTCCCTACAGTTCCAACTTGATTTCCTAGTACACTGTTGATCACTTCGTTTACTTCAATTATTAATTTGGACGCAGCCAATAAAGCATCTTTCCGTAGCTTCATAGGAGTCGTGCCCGCATGATTTGCAAAACCCCCTATCGTAATTTCACAATCCAGAATACCAACAATCCCCTCAACTATCCCGATTTGTAAGTTTTCACTTTCCAGAATGCCACCTTGCTCAATATGGAGTTCAAGAAATGCGTGCATGTCTCCTTTCTTGCGTATGAAATTTTTAAGGTCATCAGGTTTACCACCAATAGCATTGATTCCATCTCTCATTACCAAACCACTTTGACTTATCTGCTCTAGTCCATCATCTGTCAATTGACCCACCATTGCCCGGCTACCAATGAGACCTCCTTCTTCATTGGCGAAAATGATGACCTCCAGAGGATGTTCTGTCACAAACTTATTTTCATTGAGTACTTCGATGACTTCCAAGGCACTAAGAGAGCCCAAAGTACCATCGTAGTTCCCCCCATCAGGCACCATGTCAATGTGTGAGCCAAAAGCAATTGGTTTTAATAAAGGTTTTTTTCCTTTTCGCTTCCCGATGATATTGCCCCCATTGTCAATAGTTGGATTAAGTCCAGCATTTTTCATCAGTTGCACAAACCACGCTCTTGCCTCAATGTCGCCTGTGGTATACGCAACTCGGTAGCCGTGACCGTTTTCGTCCTGTCCAAATTTGGCCAGCTCATTAATCCGATTTTCAATACGTTGCCCGTTTACTTTGAGATTGTTGCCATGGAGCACTGTACCATTTAAGCCCAGTAGTCCAAATGTTGTGATCCCTAGCCCCGTTAATGTCGTGTTTTTAATAAAGGTTCTTCTCTTCATGTTTTTGTTGGTATTCTTGTTTGTAAGTTGACTTTTATCATGTAGTTTTTATCGCCTAAAGTTTTCGTTTAACACATTATTCGTATGGGCCTTTGCGCCTGCCTGTCGACAGACAAGTGTCTCACACACGAACCATTAAAAGTACAAAACTCCGCTGGAAAATCCACTAGGATTTTCCAGATAGCCACCGTCCCAGCAACCTTCAAAAACGATTTGTACGGCTGGTGTCTTATACACAGAGTTGTCAAATGGCATGTATCTGGTTTTGTTTAAATATTCTAAAGCTTTGCTTAATTTTTCAATTTCACTTCGTTCGTATGTAATGAACAAATCAGTGTAAATGGAATTTATAATCTTGTCTACATATTTTTCAGGACGGGTCAATCATTTCAAATAGCTTAGAAAGCTAAAACTTAGTGCCCCTTAATCCAGCCTCCATCAACTGCCAATGACTGACCTGTAATATAACTTGCCCGATCACTTACTAAGAATGCGGCGGCGGCGGCAAACTCTTCGGGTTTCCCAAACCGTTTCATAGGGATGCTATCTTTTACCTCGTTTACTTTTGGATTTTTCTCACTCAAGATTTCGAGGCGGTTAGTATGGGTGTATCCCGGCATCAAATTATTTACCGTGATGCCATGAATAGCTACTTCATTAGACAGGCTTTTTACCAAACCCAATAAACTTGTCCGTACAGCATTCGATGAAATCAGGTTTTCGGCAGGTTGCTTGACGGCAACAGATGTTATGGTTAAAATACGTCCGAACCCTTTTTCCTTCATGCTTGGCAATACCTGTTTAATAATATCAACAGCGCTCAAGAACAATAAATTATAGAGGTGTTTCCAATCATCTAAATTGAATTGCTCGAAAGGACCAGCTGCGGGCCCCCCGGTGTTGGTCACTAAAATTTCGATATTACCAAAAGATTTTACACCATGTTCCACCAGGTTTTTGCGTTGGGCTTCATCCGTAATATCACAAATAAACGATGTAACGTTATTAGGAGCAATGGCTTCAATTTCGGCTTTGGTTGCTGCCAATGAGGCTGCATCCGTTCCGCATATAATAAGCTTCGCACCTTCTTTAGCCAATTCAATCGCAACGGCTTTACCCAAGCCTTTGCTTGACGCAAGGACTAATGCAACCCGGTTGTGTATTCCTAAATCCATTTTTTCAATTTAAGTTGCTGTATTCATTTACCAACTACTTTCTCAGATAATTATCCGATCCATCAATCCAATCTTGCCGTGGCGGCGCAAAGGTGTCGGTTTCTATCACTTTGCCAACCATTAGAGCTTTATGCCTGCGATTACCAGGAATGATAATTGCCTCGCCGGCCAATATTTCAATAGGATTATCTTCATCGTCATCAAACCAAAAACGAAGTACGCCTTCTTGCACTTCGGTAATCTGTTCATTGTCGTGTGAATGCCAAGGGACCGTAAATCCATCCTCAAATTCCATTTTGGCAATCATTACTTTTTCTCCATGAATGAATTGTCTTTTCATTTTTGGATTTACCTGTTCTACTGGGATATTACTCCAATTAATTTTTTGCATAATTATTATTTAAATTATTTAAAAAACTGGTACTAACCAATTACGTTTGTCTTCAATGGTTCCTGCCCTTAGTCCATTTATTTCCTTATGCAGCATATTGCTGATTTCTGCTTCTTTAGCGTTAGGCAAAGTCATAGATACATCGCCATGTGTAATTTCTGAAATATGAGAAACCACCGCTGCCGTGCCCGAACCAAAAGCTTCAGTTAGATTTCCCTGTTGGTATGCTTCTATAATTTCATCAATATAAATATCCCGAACCTCAACTTTGATATTTTTCTCTTTTAGAATATCGATAAAATAAGTACGGGTGGTGCCTTTTAAAACTGCGCCACTAAGTGTTGGTGTAATTACCGTGTTACCAATTACAAAAAACAAATTCATCATACCTGCTTCCTGTATTTTGTTAAATTTAGGACTTTCAAGCCAGATAACCTGATCGAAACCCTTTTGTTTGGCCAACTCACTTGCCTTAAGGGAACCCGCATAATTTCCTCCAGTCTTAGCTTCACCTGTGCCTCCGGGTACAGCCCTTATCAAAGTTTGTTCTGTAATTAATTTTATGGGTGTGGTAAAATAAGGCTGAGCAGGAGCAGTATAAATATAAAACGTATATGTATTTGAAGGAGCTACGCCCAATGAACTTTCTGTGGCTACCATTGTGGGGCGGAGGTACAATGCACTGCCTTCAGCTTTCGGAATCCAGTTTATTTCTAAAAGGGTAATTGCTTTTAAGGCTGATAAGAACATTTCAGCCGGCACGGCAGGCATACACATACGCTCCGCGGAAAGATTGAACCGTTCAATATTTAAATCTGGGCGCAACAATTTTGGAATGCCATCTGCACCAATGCTTGCCTTCATCCCTTCAAAAATACACTGGCAGTATTGCAGGGCTTTAGATTGTGGGTCGAGCTGTAAACTTTGATAGGGAACAATTCTGAAATCACTCCACTCTCCATCGGCATAATCCATCAGAAACAAATGGTCTGAAGTATACTTGCCAAACGGAATATTGTTGAAGTCTATATCCTTTAGTTTGGAGTTGTCTGTTTTAGTGATTTTAATATCCATGTAAGTTGATTTAATTGTGTATATAATGGTTGCTCCGTTTGTTCCGACCAATTTCGAAGTTAAAACATTTTTATTATATGTATGATGGATTTACGGGTAAATGTGAATAAGTGTATTTGAGAACCATCGTTTATTATTTCATAAAATAAATCGGTTGTGACTGTTGGGAAAGAAATGAGTTTTTCATTCCTGAGGATTTTACCGAACATACGATCCTGCGTTCATATCAATCGACGTTCCGGTCGCATGATCAGCCAGCCCAGAACAAAGTAAGGTTACCATGGGGGCGATATCTTCCGGGGTTGTAAGTTCATTCAGTGCAATATCTTTCAAAGCAAAGTCCTCACCGTATTCTTCCAGGATGGCATTCGCCATGTCCGTCCGGGTAAATCCGGGAGCGATCAAAAATGCTTTGATTCCTTGCTTCCCATAATGTCTGGCAATAGATCGGGTGAGACTTACAATCGCCCCCTTGGAAGCAGCATAGGCTATATAATCTGTCGTATCGCCACGAAAAGCTGCTCGTGAGGATATGTTTACGATGCGACCATTCTGCTGAGTTTTGGCTTGATCCACAAATTCCTTGCATAATATGCCGACAGCCGTTGTGTTAACAGAGAAGGTTTGTTCCCAAATTTTTAACCATTCATCCGTAGGTAATGTATCATTTGCACTTGGGGAAATCCCCGCATTGTTTACCAACGCGGATATCGGTCCATATTTTTGAACAAGACGGGGAATGAAGCCACTCACATGAGAAGAGTCCGAAAGATCGCATGATTCTGTAAAACTTATATTTTGAAGTTCATTTTTCAATTTATCGGCCTCAGACTTGTTAGAATTATAGTGGATGATTACCTCAGCACCAGATTCGGAAAGTTGCTTTGCTATGGCTCTGCCAATTCCTCTGGAAGCACCTGTAACAAGGATTCTTTGATTTTTTAGGGAAATATTCATAGGGTAAAAATTGCTTTAAATTGACTTTTTTTAAAAATGATTTTTTTTATGCAGTATTCAATTTTTTATAATCTGAAGTAATTAAGCCTAACGCTAAATATTAGAACCGTAGGGCAATAAATAAGCACTATCGTTTTGATTTAGTACATAGCTAAATAAAAATATTTTGCTTTTATTTTTTCTCTTAAATGCCAAATTTTATATTTAGCGGACTTAGTTAATATGTACAGACTTTCAGTTTAGCACAAACCCCCTATGTTTTTAATATATTGTTAACAGTAGTTTCTACATCATTTTACTTAATATTTCTTTCATCATCTTTGCAGCTAAAAACGCTGTCATATTTTGAAAATCTCTATTTGGATTATATTCAACAATATCAGCTCCAACTACTTCTGTTTCTAAGCTCTGAATTAAATCAATAACTTGTCTAGAAGATAATCCTCCCGGTTCATGATGAGAAACTCCTGGAGCAAATGCAGGGTCAAAACCATCCATATCTAGTGAAATATATAAAGGGTTTTTAAATTTTGAGATAGTTGATAAGTCCAAGTTTTTCATTTGATGTATTTCAACATTAAACCTTTCAGCTTGTTCAGCTTGGTGTGTATTTAATGTCCTTATTCCTACTTGAACTAATTTTACTGCTAATCCATTTTCCATAATTCTTGCGAATGGGCAAGCGTGTGAATATTTATCACCTTCAAAATGGTCATATAAATCACAATGCGCATCAATTTGAAGGATGTCCAATTTGGGATGTTTTTCGAAATGTGCTTTAATTATCGGAAATGTGATGGAGTGGTCACCACCTAACGTAAAAACTTTTGCACCTGAATCAAGATGAGTTTTGGTTATTTTTTCTATATCAAAATAATTTGAGATTTGATAGTTCCCTTTATCTACAATTTTTGAATTCTTAATATAAGTTAAGTTTTCTGCAAACATATTCGTAGAGCCACAATTTAATGCATCTCGAATCAAAGGTGGTGCAAGTTTAGGCCCTTTTTGATAAGAAGATTTTTCGTCAAACTGAATTCCTTGTATGATTATTCTATTCATTCTTGTTTGTTTTTTTAAAATTATTGCCAACGGGCTAAGACTTGGCGATGTGGCGGCCTTTGAAAATCGTCAGCCAGTAACCAAAGTTAAATTAATAATTAAAAATTGATTGATAGAACTATAGCCAAATAGTTATCTGTCTGCTGGAACAGAAGCCGAAAAGCGAACAAAAAGTTGAGAATTATTGCTCGCACAGGCATATTGCTAAACCGCCTGTTAGCGGATGCCTTTCTTTTCGTCAATTGTTTAAAGGTTTAATTCAAAATTTAACCATTCCTTATTTTCATTTGCACCTAATCTTTCGTAAAATTTAATTCCTTGTTGATTCCAAGGTGCAACAGTCCATTTTATTTGAGTGCAATTATTTTGTTTTGCTTCTACTTTCAAAGCATTCATTAATTGTTCTCCAATTTTCTGACCACGATATTTATCATCTACAAAAAGCTCTTTCATATAAATTGCTGGTCTGTTTTGAGCCGTGTATGGAAGAAAATAGTAAATTAAAATCCCCGCTATATGCTCATTTTCTTCTGCCACAAAACAATAAAAGTCTGGTGGGTTTTTCTGAAAACCGCTTTCATGAACGATCTCCTTTGTTATAGCAAAAGTTTCAATATATTTTTCGAAAATCGCTAAATCTCTCATTAATATCCAAATTTTGCCGCTGTCATTTTCTGTTGCTTTTCTTATCTTAATTGTCATACTTTCTTTCGTTACGGTCGAGTTTATCAGTTTCAAGGTTTCCGCTACCGACATTGCTTAGCGATGATTTGGAATTTGAAAAACGCTTGCCCGGAACTGCTGCTTATTTGAAAAACAAATGTTCAGGTTAACTTTTAAAAGCCCAATGTTGTTTTTCAAGCCTGAACAAAAGCCCAACGACGAACTACTGCTGATTGTACGTTTATCGTCTCGCCAAATTGCCATAAAGCCTTTTTTGCGTTCGGCCTTATTGTGTAAACTTAAATCAAGATTGTTATTTAGTCCCTATAGTTCAACGCTGGTTTTCTATCGCCAAGTAGTGCCTTGTACTGATAGTCCCCTTTTGTTTGTATAAATTCTTCTTTTGCTTTTTTTATTAATGCTGGGTCTGTAAATAAATCGATTGCTGTAAATGCCAGTGTTTTTGTAGCTAAAATCATTCCCTTTATACCTATGTCTGTACCACCGCAGGCAGCTGCTTGCCAGCTATGTGCACTCGTTCCTGGTACCCATGTTGAAGTTTCTACCCCAACGGTTGGTACAATATAGCTTACGTCACCAACATCTGTTGAGCCTTGGTTTTTATCAATGTGCAGAGGTGATATTACACTTGCATTATCTATTGAAGGAAATTTGCCCAAAAAACTTTCTTGAATTTTTTTAGCGAATACAATTTCTTCTGCTGTATATTTTATACCACCAACTTTTTCTAAATTGGTTTGCATGTTCATTGCAAGTGTTTTGTTAATAAGCAGGTCGTGTGTTCCGCCAATTATTTCGTATTCCATTTTAGTTTCTGTACCAAGGGCTGCACCTTCTGCAGCTTTTGCAATCCTGTCAAAAATAGATATTACCATTGTTTTCTCAGGATTTCTTACATAATAATATACTTCAGCAAATTCAGGCACTACATTCGGTGCTTTTCCGCCATTGGTAATTACATAATGAATACGGGTTTCTTGGGGAACATGTTCCCTCATCATGTTTACCATATTATCCATTGCTTCTACCGCATCCAATGCAGAACGCCCTTGCTCAGGCGAAGCAGATGCATGGGAGGCAATACCATAAAATCTAAACTTGGCAGATTTATTTGCTAAAGCACTTGTATAAGTTACTGAATTTTGGTCAGATGGGTGCCAATGCAGCACTATATCCACATCATTAAACAAGCCTTCTCTTACCATATATACCTTTCCGCTTCCACCTTCTTCTGCCGGGCAGCCAAAGACTTTAATTGTACCTTTTATCTTTCCTTTTTCCAATAATTTTTTAATAGCTATACCAGCAGCCACTGAGCCTGTACCAAATAAATGATGACCGCAGGCATGGGCACTGGTTTTATTTGCAACCGAAGTTTTCACTGGAGAATTATCTTGTGATAACCCTGGCAATGCATCATACTCTGCAAGGATGCCAATAATTGGTGAGCCACTTCCATAAGTAGCTACAAATGCTGTCGGCATTCCAGCTACACCTGCCTCTACAGTAAAGCCATTATCCTTTAATGTACTCTGCAACAAGGTGGAACTTTTATTTTCTTTAAATCCTAATTCTGCATAATCCCAAATGCTTAATGCGATTTTTTTATACTCGTCATAGCCAGATTGTACGGTTGTTGCTGTCTCATTTTTTAATGCATCAATTGATTTGCTGTTATTACTCTGAGCTAAGCAATT
>JBDSFP010000306.1:0-6810 GCA_039919415.1 Aquaticitalea sp.
TAGATACTTGATAAGGTAAGAAGTGGATTTGCCAGCTCCAATGATTAAAATCTTTCGCATAGTGGAATTTCTTGAGTAATTTTGTAAGCACGAATTTAGTAAATACAAAGGGTTCTAAAAACCCAAACATCATAATAATATGAACAAAACAATTTTAGTGACCGCCACCATTTTGGGAATTACAGGGATTATTTTAGGGGCCTTTGCTGCGCATGGTTTAAAGGAATTGATTCCAGTAGAGTCCATCCAGACCTTTGAAACAGGGGCAAAGTATCAGATGTATCATGCATTTTTTCTATTGGTTGTAGGCACTTCCAATTTGGTTCAATTGAAAATGAAAAAGATTATTTTCTATTTGACACTCGTTGGAATTCTCTTTTTTTCCGGATCGATATATGGGTTGGCGACCAATTCCATTACTGGTTTTGATTTTAAAACATTTGGGTTTATTACTCCTATTGGAGGCTTGCTTTTGATTAGTGCTTGGACAGTGCTATTGATAAGCTTTTTGAAATTGAAATCCGATAAATCATAAAATTAAGTGTCTACTTTAAAATATTGTTTAATTTTGCATCAACAAACAATAGAAGAGTATTATGGTAGATCGTACCCACACTACGAAATCGATTTCGTTAGAACAATATGGTATTAAAAATGCCAACATCAATTATCAGCTTTCTCCTGAACAACTTCACAGTATTGCAATAAAAAAAGGACAGGGCATTGAGGCGTCCTCCGGGGCTTTGGCCATCAATACAGGCGAATTTACTGGACGCTCTCCCAAAGATCGTTTTATAGTAAAGGATAGCATCACTGAAGATAAAGTATGGTGGGGAGCAGTCAATATACCCTTTGATTCGGATAAGTTTCAGAAGCTATACGACAAGGTTGTCGATTATCTTTCCGGGAAGGAAGTATACGTGCACGATTGTTATGCTTGCGCTGATGAAAAATACAAACTGAACATTCGAGTGATTACGGAATATGCTTGGAGCAACTTATTTGCCTATAACATGTTCTTGCGTCTAACAGAAGGGGAATTGGAGAATTTCAAACCCGAATGGACTGTTGTGAATGCGCCTACATTTATGGCAAATCCCGAAGTGGATGGCACACGTCAGCATAATTTTGCCATTTTGGACTTTACGCGAAAAATTGCCTTGATAGGAGGCACTGGTTATACGGGAGAAATTAAAAAAGGAATTTTTTCTGCCTTAAATTTCATTCTTCCAGTGTACAAAAACACACTGCCGATGCACTGCAGTGCTAATGTTGGTAAGGATGAAGACACTGCCATTTTCTTTGGATTGTCTGGCACAGGAAAAACCACCTTGTCCGCCGACCCAGATAGAAAATTGATTGGAGACGATGAACATGGCTGGACAGCTGAAAACACCGTTTTTAATTTTGAAGGTGGATGTTATGCGAAAGTCATTAATTTGACGGAAGAAAACGAACCGGACATTTATAATGCCATAAAAAAAGGAGCCATTCTTGAAAATGTGGTCATGAATGCCAAAGGCGAAGTGGATTATGAAGATATTTCCATTACTCAAAATACGCGTGTCAGTTATCCCATTGACCATATCAATAATATTCAGGAGCCATCCATTGGCGAAAATCCAAAGAATATTTTCTTTTTGACGGCAGATGCTTTTGGTGTCTTACCTCCAATTTCTAAATTGTCACCAGGTCAGGCTGCCTATCATTTTATTTCAGGTTACACAGCGAAAGTTGCTGGTACAGAAGCTGGAATTGACGAGCCTACGCCTAACTTTTCAGCCTGTTTTGGAGCACCTTTTATGCCCTTGCATCCAACCAAATATGCTGAAATGTTAAGTGCCAAGATGAAGGAAACGGGTGTCAAAGTATGGTTGATTAACACGGGTTGGACAGGAGGCGCTTATGGTGTTGGCAGTCGAATCAAACTAAAATATACCAGAGCGATGATTTCAGCGGCCCTCAATGGTGACTTGGATGTCGTGACGCCACAAACCTATAGAACCCATTCGGTCTTTGGATTGTTGCAACCACGATTTTGTCCCGGTGTACCGACCGAAGTATTGAGCTCTCGACTAACGTGGAACAATGATGAAGCCTATTATAAAACTGCTTATAAATTGTCAGAATCGTTTAGGGACAACTTCAAAAAATATGAGGCTTATGCCAATGATGAGATCTTGGCTGGGGCACCAAATTTGAAAAGTTGATTCAGGAATTAATAAAAACAAAAACCGCGATTTCCTGGAAATCGCGGATTTTGTTTTTATATGAAGTGTTATGACTTCGCCTTGTTGACTTTCTCAATATACTTTTCCAAAGCCATGGTCATGGAAGGCGTGTCTGGTGTTGGCGCTGGGATATCGCATCGCAATCCGTGTTCTTCTACAGCTTTGCACGTAGTGCTCCCAAAGGCGGCTATACGCGTGTTGTTCTGCATGAAATCAGGAAAATTATGAAACAACGATTCTATTCCTGAAGGACTGAAAAATACCAAAATATCGTAATATACATCCGCTAAATCAGACAGATCGCTGATGACCGTTTTGTAGAAAATGGCTTCTTTCCACTTGACATTTAAAGCGTTCAGCATTTCCGGGACTTCGTCTTTCAATTTGTCTGTTGTAGGAAGCAGGAAGGACTCGTCTTTGTATTTTTTGATCAATGGTGACAAATCTTCAAAACTGCGTTTCCCAACATAGATCTTACGTTTTCTGTAGACCACATATTTTTGTAGATAAAACGCGACAGCTTCCGACTGACAGAAATATTTCATGGTATCTGGCACTTTAAATCGCATTTCTTCAGCTACCCTAAAAAAATGATCAACAGAATTTCTACTTGTCAGAATGATGGCAGAATACTGGTTCAGATCGACTTTTTGTTGTCTGATATCCTTTGCTGATACACCTTCTACGTGTATGAATGGCCTGAAATCAATTTTTACTTTTTGCTTTTCCTGAAGATCAAAGTAGGGCGAATTTTCGATTTTAGGTTCCGGTTGAGACACTAAAATTGTTTTCACTTTCATACGCAGATTTTATTTGTTTTTAATGGTCGTATGTAATCGTTGTAGTTCATTTCGTTGATTTAAAAACGATTGGATGCCAACAATTTCATAGTCTCAAGGGGGGTAATGTTTTGCTTAATCTTTTATAATCAATTTATATAAAATCAGATACGGTCCAATTTCAAGAGCGCAAAGATACAAAATAAAATAGAATAAGTTATTTAATATCAACTTTTGGTGATTTTTGAAAGAGGTGATAAGTCCTACAGAATTTATCAAGATCATAAATCCAATGCTGATATAAATAACCAATTTTGATGGTGTTAACGCATACAACAATATTACATTGATAGGCAAAAGTAAACATCCACTAAAGTTGAGATAGCTCGTTTTTTGAAATAGGTAAGAATCAATCAGTTTGTCGATATCGAACAAACTTCCAATGAGACGTTCAAAAAGCACTTTTATAAGTACCAAAGCAGCGACGCCAAAAATGATTTTTAAAAACATTACAATGTCAAATTTGGTCGGATCAAAAAGTGTTGAGTAAGTCAAAAAGCCAAAAATTGAAAGAGAAATTATCAAATTGCAGAACAGCAAACTGTCAAATCCATCAATGAACTTTTGATCACGTGAATAGATTTTTAGGTATTTCGAGTTGCCCAAAACCGCAATAAAATCATTGAAACGCACTGAAAAAAACTGTTTGGACATGGCAATTGCCAACAGCCCCAAAACAATAAAAATCGTGAACCATTCGTTGGAAATTACCTCTCGTAGCATGGATGCAAAATTAGAAAGAAATTTTATTCCATTTAACGTTTATTTATGCTAATTCCCATAAAATTTATCATTCAAAAAAACTTACTTTTGCCAGTGAACCGTGAAGCTTTGGCTTTGTGGCCAAAAACCCTTGTAAATGCAGGATGCCATTGTCATCATACCAACCTTTAACGAAATAGAAAATATTGAGGCCATCATAAGAGCGGTTTTTATGCAACAGAAGGCCTTTGATATTTTGGTGGTCGATGACAACTCTCCGGACGGAACAGGTCTCAAAGTGAAAACCTTGCAACAGGAGTTTGCCAACCGTCTATTTCTTCTTGAACGGAAACATAAGACAGGTTTGGGCACTGCCTATATTGACGGATTTCATTGGTGTTTGAAAAAAGACTATGAGTATATATTTGAAATGGATGCTGATTTTTCGCATGACCCTAAAGATTTGGTTAAACTTTACAATGCCTGTCATTTGGAAGGAGCCGATGTATCAATAGGTTCGCGTTATGTGGATGGTGTTAACGTGGTCAATTGGCCGATGAGTCGCGTGTTGATGTCCTATGGTGCTTCAAAATATGTACGCTTCATCACGAGGATGCCTATTTGCGATACAACTGCAGGGTTTATCTGCTACAGAAGAAAAGTCTTGGAAGGCATAGATCTTAAAACAATCAAATTCGTTGGATATGCCTTTCAGATTGAAATGAAATTTAAAGCCTATCTGAAGAGATTCAATGTTGTTGAAGTCCCCGTGATATTTACAGATCGGAAAAGGGGCAAATCAAAATTGAGTGGTGGCATTATTTCCGAAGCCATTTTTGGAGTATTGACGATGAGGTTCAAGAGTTTGATTGGAAAGGAATAAAAGATGCTAGAAAAAAGAACATTACTTAAAAACGCCAAAATCGTCAATGAAGGTCACATCTTTGAAGGTGACATTCTCATTGAAGGCGAGTATATCAAAGACATTGCAAATTCCATAAGCGCCAAATCCTCTCAAGACATCATTATAGATGTGGAGGGAAGTTATATATTTCCTGGTGTTATCGATGATCAAGTCCATTTTAGAGAGCCAGGGTTGACGCATAAAGCCACGATTGAAACGGAGTCGAGAGCTGCCGTTGCAGGAGGCATAACTTCGTATATTGAAATGCCCAATACAGTGCCGCAAGCGACGACCATAGAAAAGTTGGAAGAAAAATTTGATATTGCGGCAAATACATCTTTTGCCAATTATTCCTTTATGTTTGGTGGCACCAACGATAATTTGGAGGAAATTTTAAAGGTGGATTCCAAAAAAGTAGCTGGTTTAAAATTGTTTTTGGGTTCGTCCACAGGGAATATGCTGGTGGACAATCCTCAGATATTGGAAAAGATCTTCAGGAGTACCGATTTGCTGATTTCTGCGCATTGCGAGGATGAAGCGACTATCAAACAAAATCTTGAATCCCATCTTAAAAAATACGGTACTGATATTCCGATGGAATGCCATCCCATCATCAGAAGTGCCGAAGCTTGTTTCATATCATCTTCAAAAGCCATTGAACTTGCCAAAAAAACCGGGGCACGATTGCATGTTTTCCATGTTTCGACAGGAAAGGAAACCAAATTGTTTTCAAATAAACTTCCTTTAAAGGACAAAAAAATTACGGCGGAAGTATGTATCCATCATTTGTGGTTTTCGGATGAAGATTACAAGACTAAAGGCACACTTATCAAATGGAATCCAGCGGTAAAAACGGCAAAAGATAGAGACGAATTGTGGAAAGCACTTTTAGATGACCGGATTGATGTAGTAGCTTCCGATCATGCACCTCACACCTTAGAGGAAAAGAAAAATGAGTATACATTAGCTCCTTCTGGTGGCCCTCTCGTTCAACATGCTTTGCCAGCAATGTTGGAAATGCATCACAAAGGGAGAATTTCCTTGGAAAAAATAGCAGAAAAAATGTGCCACAATCCAGCTATTTTGTTTCAGATAGAAAAAAGGGGTTTTTTAAGACCTGGGTATTTTGCCGATTTGGTGGTTGTGGATATTAACAGCCCTTGGTCCGTAAAAAAGGAAAATATTTTATACAAATGTGGTTGGTCGCCCTTTGAAGGCATTATTTTTAAGAGTAGAATCACCCATACCTTTGTGAATGGAGTGTTGACCTATAAGAATTTCAAGTTTTTTGATGTTAAGGCAGCAAGGCGATTAACTTTTGATAGATGAAAAAATGGATAGTCATAGTACTTGGAATTCTTTTGATCAATTGCCATGATTCCAATAAGCCAAAAAAACCAGAAAATTTGATTTCTAAGGATAAGATGTCCGATATCCTTTATGATGTCTATTTACTGAACGCCGCTAAGGGAATCAATAAAAGGGTATTGGAAAATAATGGAATTCTCCCACAAGAATATGTCTATAAAAAATATAACATCGACAGTTTACAATTTGAATTGAGCAATGATTATTACTCTTATGACACTAAGATTTATGAAGAAATCATAGAAAAAGTAAAGCAAAAGCTTGAAGCTGAAAAAATGATCAATGATGCCCTGAGTTTAAAGGAAGATAAAACAAAAGATTCTATTTATAAGGTTAAATTGAAGGAGAAAAAATCAGATACTTCTCTCAAAAAACTGAAGGTACAAGACAAAAATTTTAAACGAAAATATTAATTATTTTTCTTTCAGTTCATTTAAAAAATACTTACAGACGGCATTGATGGATAAGTCCATTGATTTAAAGTCCAAATTCAAAGCAGTTTTGATCTTTGATGCATTATATATTGTCTTTGACAAAGCTGTTTTTGCCAGCTGCTTGGACAGTTTACGTCTTTTCCCAAATAGCTTATGGTTGAGCCAATCCAAGCGCCAACCAATTCCCAATAAAAATCTACCAGCTTCTTTTTTGGCAGGTATGGTACCCAAGGCTTTGGCTACTTTCGTCTGAAATTCTTTAAAAGACAAATTTTCAGAAATCACTATAAAAGATTCATTTTTAATTTCACTTTTCATCAATTGTATCATGA
>JBDSFP010000319.1:0-5033 GCA_039919415.1 Aquaticitalea sp.
AAAGTTCGTTGTCACCTTGTGTTCATAGCATTCAAGCTGCAAAATTGAATAGAATGGAGCAAGCGTACGCATTTTATTTAAGAACCTCACGTTTGGATTTGGACGATTACAACCACGAAGTTGAAGAAGGGCTGCATATCACATCGATGGCTGGCACCTGGATGAGCATTGTGGAAGGTTTTGGAGGGATGCGTGTGAAAAACGATACCTTGTCTTTCGAACCTAAAATCCCAAAACAATGGGATGCCTATTCCTTTAAAGTAAATTTTAGGAATCAGATTCTTAAAGTGAATGTGTCCCATGAAAGCACAAAATTTGAATTGAAGGGCGCAGATGAATTGAATATAATTGTGAATGCTAAAGAAATTATGATAAAGCCCAATAATTTGGTTACAGTATAAAACCTTAAAGGTTTTCAAAACCTTTGAGGTTTGAATCTCAAAAGATTATTTTTACAATGAAAATATTCGTTTACTTATTAATTACATTGACTGGCATGAACCTTTTTTCACAGGTTGAAAAGATAGAGCCGCCTTTTTGGTGGTCAGATATGAACCATTCCGAATTGGAATTGATGGTCTATGGAAAAAATATGGCTCAATATGAAGTGGCTTTTTCTGAAGGTATCAAAATCATTTCAGCCAAAAAAACAGAGAATCCAAATTATCAATTCATCACTATAGATACTAAAAATGTCAAGGCAGGAATCTATAATATGAACTTTTCAAAAGATAAAAAAGTAGTCTTTTCAAATTCGTATGAACTGAAATCAAGACGTGAAAATTCCGCGTTGCGAAAAGGTTTCGATAGCAGCGATGTTATCTATTTGTTGATGCCAGACCGATTCGCCAATGGAAATTCTAATATTGATAACACTGAAAATACTTATGAAAAATCAAATCGCGACGATCCATCAGGACGTCACGGAGGAGACATTCAAGGTATTATCGATCATCTGGATTACCTTGATGATTTGGGAGTGACAGCTATTTGGAGTACACCTTTATTGGAAGATAACGAACCACATTATTCCTATCATACGTATGCCCAAAGCAATTATTATAAAATTGATCCTCGTTTTGGAAATAATGATGATTACAAACAATTGGCAACTGAATTGCACAAGCGAGACATGAAGCTCATTATGGACTATGTGACAAATCATTGGGGCAGCGAGCATTGGATGATTCAGGATTTACCAACCAAAGACTGGATTCACTATTGGGAAAATGGAATAAATGGCTTCCAGCGTAGTAGCTATCGAATGACGACACAGTTCGACAGCAACGTTTCAAAAGGAGATGCCCAAGCTTGTATGGACGGTTGGTTTGATACCACAATGCCAGATATGAACTTGAGAAATCCAATGGTCGTCAATTATATGGTGCAGAATGCCATTTGGTGGATAGAGGATGCCGAGTTGGATGGTTTAAGAGTGGATACTTATTCCTATAATGATAAGAAAGGCATTGCCGATTGGACTAAAGGAATCATGGATGAATATCCAAATTTCAACATTACGGGCGAAGTTTGGTACCATAATCAAGCACATATGGCTTATTGGCAAAAAGATAGTAAAGTTGGCGCCATTGAAGGTTACAATTCTTATTTGCCAACGGTCATGGACTTTACCTTACATGATGCTATTATGGTCATGTTTAATGAAGATGAACAAGGTTGGGACACAGGAATGGTCAGGGCTTATGAGAATTTCGCCAATGATTTTCTCTATCCAGATATCAATAATATATTGGTTTTTGCCGCTAATCACGATACGATGCGATTCAACGAATTGTATCAAGGTGATTTGAAAAAATACCAAATGGCAATGACGCTCATTGCAACCATCCGTGGAATTCCTCAAGTGTATTATGGAGACGAAATCGGCATGATGGGTGACAAAAACATAAAAGGTGATGGCGATATCCGCCGTGATTTTCCGGGAGGTTGGGAAGGCGATGACCATAACGCTTTCGATGAAAATGGACGTACGGAAAGGGAGCATTCCTATTTCGATTTCACAAAAAAATTATTCAATTGGAGAAAAAATAAACGAGTCATTCATTATGGAAAAACCATGCAGTTTGTGCCTTATGACAATGTTTACGTTTATTTTAGATATAACGAAACGGACAAAGTAATGGTGGTCATTAACAACAATCCAGCTTCACAAACCTTGGATTTAAATCGCTTCAAGGAAATGATCCAAGAAGCCAAAACGGGAACTGAAATCATTTCCGGAACTGATGTGTCTTTGGAAAATGACTTGACCATCGAAGGAAAAACTTCGATGATAATCGAATTATAGAACTTGCAAGTCTTTTACTCTCAACCTGCGAGTCCCGAAGCGTCAGGGTTAAAAACCTTATAGGTTTCAAAAAAAAAATGAAAAAAACCATTTACATTATTATTTGTCTGTTCACTTGCTTCTCTTGCAAAAATGAACAAAAGGAACTGGCACAAATTAGTCCGGCGGATATCTCAAACGTAAAAACGGATTCCATTAAAGGCGATTTTGCCGGAGGCACTCTGCTGCGAATTGATGATTTTCCATCCAATTACATTCCGCCTCGCAAAGTGGATATTTGGCTCCCAGAAAATTATTCCAAAGAAAAAAAGTATGCCGTCATCTATATGCATGATGGACAAATGCTGTTCGATAGTCGCATCACATGGAACCATCAAGAATGGAAAGTCGATGAAATGGCCACAAAATTGATGAACGACAGCATCACAAAAGATTTTATTGTAGTAGCACCATTTAACATCAACGAATTGCGCCATAGTGAATATTTCCCTCAAAAACCATTTGAATCACTTTCAGAATCGGTCCGCGATTCACTAATAGTGGAAGCCAATAAAAATGATTTTAAATTCGATTCGGTTACTTCTGATAATTATTTGAGATTTATCGTGAAAGAATTAAAACCCTATGTTGATAAAAATTATTCAGTACTGACTAATCAAGAGAGCACATTCGTAATGGGCTCAAGTATGGGAGGATTGATTTCGATGTATGCCATTTGCGAATATCCTAAGGTGTTTGGCGGTGCAGCGTGTCTTTCAACCCATTGGCCAGGAGGTAATCCAAACGATAGTGATTTGTTGGCAGATACCTTTTTTGAATATATGAAATCCAAGGTGCCATCACCAAAAAACCATAAATTCTATTTTGATTATGGAACAGAGACTTTGGATAAATTTTATCCAAAATATGCGCCAACAATCAATAAGATTTTTAAAGATCTAGGTTACGACCAATCAAATTTTGAAAATTTAAAGTTTAAGGGTGCAGACCATTCTGAAGTGTCTTGGCAAAAGCGTTTGGACATTCCTTTGACATTTTTATTGAAGAAACAGTGACAATCGACCTGCAAGGTTTCAAAAACCTTGCAGGTCTGGTGGAAATTGAGCTAAAAAAATTATCAGTTATTATAAATGAAAAACTTTACATTAATAACATTTCTATTATCATTCACACTCGGTTACTCCCAAAACCCAAACCGAACCTTTGAATCCATTAATTTCAAAAACAACCAATTGCACATAAAGGTCAATGACGGTGTTTACAGAATAGTACCATATTCAGACAAGATTGTAGAAACCTCCTTTATCCCAAATGGCGAAACCTATAATTCGAATTCGCATGCTGTCGTTTTAAAACCGGATAACATTAAATCAGAATTACTACAAAGTGACATTTCTTTTGAATTAAAAACAGAAGGCATTTCCGTAAAAATCCATAAGCAACCATTTCAAATTTCCTATACCTACAAAGGCAAGCCCATCATTTCCGAAAAATTGGGCTATGTCAAAAACGATAGTTTGGAAACCATTCAATTTAATTTGAATAAAGATGAGGTCTTGTATGGAGGAGGCGCGCGTGCTTTGGGCATGAACCGTCGTGGCTACCGATTGCAACTCTATAATAGAGCGCATTATGGCTACGAGACCCATGCTGAACTGTTGAACTATTCGATGCCAATCGTTTTATCTTCCGATAAATATCTAATCCATTTTGACAATGCGCCAATTGGTTTTTTGGATTTGGACAGCAAAAAGAACAACACGCTGATCTATGAAACCATTTCAGGTCGTAAAACCTATCAAGTGGTTGTTGGAGATTCATGGATAGATTTGGTGGACAATTACACAGATTTAACTGGAAAACAGCCAATGCCACCACGTTGGGCTTTAGGCAATTTCTCCAGCCGATTTGGATACCACACTCAAAAAGAAGTGGAGGCAACCGCAAAGAAATTCAAGGATGAAAAAATTCCGTTGGATGCAATTGTCATTGATATTTATTGGTTTGGAAAGGACATTCAAGGTCATATGGGGAATTTGGAGTTTCTAAAAGATTCCTTCCCCAATCCAACACAAATGATCAAGAATTTAAAAGCTGAAAATGTCAACACCATTTTAGTTACGGAACCTTTTATCCTGACAACTTCCAAACGTTGGCAGGACGCGGTTGACAAAGATGTGTTGGCAAAGGATTCCATTGGGAAACCTTATAAATTTGATTTTTACTTTGGCAATACTGGCTTGATAGATATTTACAATCCAAAAGGGAAAGGATGGTTTTGGAATATTTATAAAGGCTTGGCAGAAATGGGCGTCACAGGAATTTGGGGCGATTTGGGTGAACCAGAAGTACATCCATCCAAATTAATGCACGCTACAGGAACGGCTGATGAGGTTCACAATATATACGGTCACGATTGGGCACGGCTGATTTATGAAGGTTACAAAACCGATTTTCCAAACCAACGGCCATTTATTTTGATGCGGGCGGGTTCCTCCGGCTCACAGCGGTTTGGCATGATACCCTGGTCCGGTGATGTCAACAGGAGTTGGGGAGGCTTGCAAAGTCAACCAGAAATCACATTGCAAATGGGCATACAAGGAATTGGGTATATGCATTCCGATTTGGGAGGTTTCGGAGGAGACAATCTCGATAATGAATTGTATGCACGTTGGTTGCAGTATGGCGTTTTTCAGCCGATTTATCGTCCGCATGCACAAGAAAT
>JBDSFP010000359.1:0-5943 GCA_039919415.1 Aquaticitalea sp.
AAAAACGCATCATATTTATTTGCCAACTGCAGAATATGGTCCTAGGCCTGAAGCGACAACAGAAAATCAACATCCACGATCACCAATAAAACCGGGGACATTTACAATTTTGGATATAGCGCAATAAGAGCAAAAAGAAATTTGAAATAACCACTGCTGTGGCCCTAGCAACTCTCATTTAAAAAATTGGAGTTGAATTTATCTATTCAACATTCTTCCTCTATTCAATTTAAGCATTGGTTCATAAAAACGCACCCTTTAATATTCAAGATTCAAGTATATAATGTCGATAAACGAAATCTAATAAAACCACTCTTTAAAACTCCTTAAACATAATATTAATTAAACAAAGCCTGCCATACTATCTTTTTTGTAATTTTATATAAATGATCAGTTATGAGCGAAAAAAAGAAACGTAAGATATATCACAAGAAACGATATACATTTCCAATAATACTTCTAGTTTTACTGATTGCCTTCAGAATATATTTACCAATCTTGGTAAAAAACAATATCAATAAGGTGTTGGCAGACATTCCAGGTTATTATGGCCAAGTCGAAGATGTCGACATTGCCTTAATTAGAGGTGCTTATGTTCTAAATGGATTATATCTCAATAAGGTAAATGCAAAAACCCAAGTGCCTTTTTTGAATTTTCCCACAAGCGATATTTCCATCGAATGGAAATCGTTGTTCCACGGAAAAATAGTGAGCGAAATCATTATGTCGAGCCCTGAAGTGATCTATGTTTTTGAAGATCAAAAAACAGATGGGGAAACGCCGGATGTTGAAGATTGGACCAAGGCACTTACAGAAATCGTTCCTATTGACATCAACCATTTCGAAGTCCATAATGGCAAAGTGGCCTTTGTGGAACTACAAGCAGACCCAAACATTGACCTCAACATTTCCAAGGTGGAACTGTATGCCGATAACCTTCGGAATGTCAAATCAAAAGAGAGGACTTTGCCTTCTCCCATCCATGCGACTGGGGTGACTTTTGGAAACGGAAACATGAAATTGGATGGCAACATAAATCTTGTTAAGGAAATTCCTGATATGGATCTATCGTTTGCCCTTGAAAACTCAAATGCCACTGCCCTCAATGATTTTACGCGTCATTATGCTGGCATCGATTTTGAAAAAGGAACATTCGGTCTTTACAGTGAAATTGCTATTGCCGACGGCCATTTGAAAGGCTATATAAAACCACTTTTAACGGATTCCAAAATGATAGGAAAGGATGATGGTGTTCTTGGTGTTTTGTGGGAAGGTTTTGTTGGGTTTTTTAAATTCATTCTTGCCAACCATCGTACAGATACCTTGGCAACTAAAATACCGATTGAAGGCGATCTCAATAACGTCCAGGCTGGTGTATGGCCAACGGTCGTCAATATTTTTGGCAATGCTTGGATTAAGGCATTTAAAGGGGAAGTAGATGATGATATCAATTACAAAGATGCATTTCAGGAGGCCAAGGCTGATGCCAATAAGGTCAACGAAAAAGAAGACCGAAAGAAAGCACGAGAAAAACGCAGAGAAAAACGAAAAGCTAATCGAAAAAAAGAAAAGGCCAAAGATGTTTAAAATGAAAAAAGACCTGAAATAAATTTCAGGTCTTTTTTCGACCAATAAAAGGTGATTGATATTCATTTTGTATGACTAATCCAAATCCCAACGCAATCCCAATGAAACGTTATGTTGTTCGACGGGTTGGTGTTTAAAAAGTTCATTCAGATTATACTTGGCATAGATGCTAAAATCCCCAACACCAATATATGCACTCAGACCATAGACAAAATTGGTGGTGTTAAAATCCGTTTTCATAATGTCTTTTTGGTTGTCGCCATCTTCCTTATACTTCAGTTTTTGTTGTGCGCTCAAATTGACACCAGCAAATCCGCCAAGGCCAATCTTGAATTGACTGTCATTGAAATATCTAATTCGGTCGTCATAATCTTTCTTTTCGGATGGCCCAAACTCAAAATGCACTGGAACTACCAAACTGGTGGTCCTGAATTTCGATTTTTTCAAATCCAATGGAAATTCTTCCAATGTGGTTATGTCTCCATTTTCAACAAAATAAAGATTGTCTTTAATGGATAATTTATTCCATTGCAAAGACAGCCCATAATTAACCCTGATAAAATTTGAATTTTTAAGCACTCTGGTGTTCCAAATCCAGCCCAATTCTACAAATCCAGAACCTCCGATTTCATAAGGCGAATCGTCCATACTTTGGCCATCGATCATGGTGTTGTTGGAACCTATTGCAAATAAGAGTTGGTTACCAGTTCTGAGGTCATATTTTGGTGAATTGTGCTTATTATTGATGTATAATCCATTTTTCTTTCCGAACGAAATCATAAACGCATTTTTATCCTCCCCCGTATTTTGGTACGAATCATCATTCCTCTTTAATAGAGCAATCTGGTTGTAAATGATTGCCAACCGATTCTCGATGTTCAACGCTCTTTTTGTTGCGGCTTCCTGTTTTAGTTCTTCAGCTTTTTCTTTGGTAATTTCACCTTTTTCCAAACGCTGGTTGATGACTTCAACTTCAGATTTCAAGAAATCTTTCTCTTCGTTTGTGACGGCTTGTTTTAACTGTTCAAGATTCTCAATTTTATTGGTCTTGATTGTGTTTTGAATGGTGTCCTGTGCATGAGCTTTGTTTACCATTAGGCAAAGGCTTACCACCACAACGATTTTTGTAATTGTGTTCATGATTGTTCGTTTTTTAATTGATGATTAAAATTAATAACACTTCAGTCTTTCGATTTTTTCAAATAGAAAGCCACCTTCCATTGTAATGGAAGGAATTTTTAATCAGTTATTACGTTGGGCAACTGCAGTTTTGACCGATTCATAGCCTGATTGCAAGGCTTCAAACACCTTAGTCCTGAACGATTGTTGCAAGTCGGCTTCAACGTCTTGAAGCAATGTGTTGACATCAACCGTTCTGGTAGTTTCATTATAGATTCTATTGGAAAGAATTTCATTTTGTGCTTTTTTGAGCAAATCTTCGATTTCTGAATCCGCAACTATATTTCCCTTTGCTTTTAAATCATTGATTTCATCTACCACATCCTGAAATTTTTGTTCTTCCAATGTGAGTGTTGATTTTTTAATTTTGACAACTTCGACCAAAGATAAAGAAGGTGTTTTCAGGAGTTGAGCAACAATTTCTTCTTGGGGTAATTTATCGATGCTTTGACTCTTTTCAAAAAAAATGGATTTTTTGTCTAATTTTGATTCTGTTACCTTTGACACATTATCCCTAGGATTCACAGCTTCAATAGCAACATCCTCTTTTATAATTGGAAAATCTATTTTTAGATTATTATTCTCAGGAATCAAATTGTCTTTAGTATCCACGAGGGCTGGTGTCTTATTTTCCACGGAATTACTGTTGAAATATAAAGCCGTTACCAATACAATCCCAACGAGACTTGCTGCAATGCCAGTCCCAAAGCTTCGGGACCAAACCAAAGTCTTGTTATTTTTCTTTTGTTCTGCATCCAGACGATTGGCCAAATTTGCCCAGTTTTCTGGTGAAGGTTGCAAGCGTCGATTTTCAAGCTTGTATTTCATTTGTTCTTCCTCTTTAATAGGTGCCATAGCCTGATTTGTTTAATTCGTTGATTTTCTGCTGTAAAAGCTGCCTTGCCTTGAATAGTTGCGATTTTGATGTGCCTTCCGTAATCTTCATGATGTCTGCAATCTCTTGGTGTTTGTATCCTTCAATAGCATACATCACAAAAACCATTTTATAGCCTTCCGGCAAATCATCAATCAATTGTTGGATTTCGGCAACTTCAATTTCGGTATTGATATTATTACTCGAATCTTGATTGACTTCAAATTCATCCACAACAAATTCCACATTCTTTAGTTGTCGTAGGAAGGAAATGGCCTCCCTTATCATAATCCTTCTCAACCAACCTTCAAAACTGCCTTCATTTTTAAATGAACTTAAATGTGTAAATGCTTTGTAAAAACCATTCATCATGACTTCTTCAGCTTTTTGAACATCTTTGACATAATAGCGACAGACACTCAGCATTTTTGATGCGTGCAGATCATATAACACATGTTGTGCATCGCGATTGTTTTTCGCTGCATTTTTTATGAGTTCAGAAGTGTTGTTATGAAGTTGGATGACTTTCAAAAGCGTTTTATTAGGTCTTCTATTGATAAAGACGCAACAATTGTACAAAAGGTTGCCTAGTATTGGAAAAAAGTTATTAAGTTATTGGTTATTAAGCGCTACTCTAAAAATTCAATTCGAATCGATCCGTGGTTCGAGATTCAAACTTCGAGCTTCAGATTTTTCTATTTCTTCCGTTCGATGACGTAGTTGACCATCAAAATCAATGAAGCCTTAAACTGTGAATTTTGATAGGTATCAAGCATTGCAAGTGCTTCATCCTTAAAGGCTATCATTCTGGAAACTGCGTAGTCCAAACCGCCATTTGTTTTGACAAAATCAATGACTTCATTTACACGGGCTTTGTCTTTGTTATGGTTTTTTATGGAATTGATGAGCCATTTTTTTTCTTTAAGCGAACAATTATTGAGCACATATATTAATGGCAAAGTCATTTTTTGTTCTTTGATGTCGATACCTGTTGGTTTGCCAATGGCCTCTTGGCCATAATCGAAGAGATCGTCCTTTATTTGAAATGCCATGCCAATCAACTCGCCAAATTTTCGCATTTTTTCGACGTCATCAGAATTCGGTTTTACGGAAGCCGCTCCAAGACTGCAGCAAGCAGCAATGAGCGTGGCGGTTTTTTGACGGATGATTTCGTAATAAACAGCTTCTGTAATATCCAATTGTCTTGCTTTCTCAATTTGAAGTAATTCTCCTTCACTCATTTCACGAACAGCCAAAGAAATAATCTTGAGAAGGTCAAAATCATTATTGTCTATAGAAAGTAACAAGCCCTTGGAAAGTAGATAATCACCAATCAATACCGCAATCTTGTTTTTCCAAAGTGCATTGATAGAGAAAAAACCACGTCGTCGGTTGCTGTCGTCTACGACATCGTCATGTACCAAAGTAGCCGTGTGAATCAACTCTATCACCGCAGCGCCACGATAAGTGCGTTCACTCACTTGACCATTATCGACCATTTTGGCAACCAGAAAAACGAACATCGGACGCATTTGTTTTCCTTTTCGATTCACGATATATGTGGTGATGCGATTGAGCATAGCCACTTTGCTGGACATGGAAAGTAGAAACTTCTGCTCAAAAAGTTCCATTTCGTAAGCTATGGGCAGCTTTATTTGTTCAACTTTTTTCAAATACAGAGGATAATAACAATTAGAATAACAAACGTAGTAAAAATAGAGGTCTTTTACTATCTTCCCCATACTTGCTGATTTGTTAAAATCAGCAAAAGTTTGAAAATCGTTCAAAAATTACGTATTTTGTTCTCATAAACTTTAAAATATAAAACATGAAAAAGATTACATCATTACTTTTATTACTTTGCGTATCCTTGTCTTTCGGACAAGTGGTATTGGATGAAAATTTTGAAGCCGGTCTTACCCTACCTACTGGCTGGACCAATAATGAAATTACCGCAACCGGTAATATTTGGACTTTTGAAACAGGCGGTAATGCACCTTACTTTGGTGCAGGCAACACGGCCTTTTACACATTGGGTGGATTTGACGGAAATTATGCAGTACTGGACAGTGATTTCTATGGTGGAGGCCCTGAAGAAACTGCTTTGGAAAGTCCTGTATTTGATTGTTCAGCATTTACAACGGTCAAAGTTACTTATGATCACTTTTTTGTTGGTGGTTATGGCGGAGCTGCCTATGTGGAGGTTTACGATGGAACTGCTTGGGTAGAGGTGGCGTCCTATACTTCTGCAAATGTTGCTGACGATACTGGCGAATATGGACATGTGATTTTAGATGTATCTG
>JBDSFP010000394.1:0-5600 GCA_039919415.1 Aquaticitalea sp.
GGAAAAAAAGGATTAAACGCAGTAAACGTCAAAGTAATTTAACACATACGCATTAACTTTTTTAAATGTAAAACCCTGCAATTTTAAGTTGCAGGGTTTTTTGATTTTATGTTTTTCGATTTTAGATATTCCTATTTCTTTATCAACTTGATGACAGTTTTTGCATCTTTTGAAGTTATTGACATGAAATAAATTCCCGAAGCTTCATTGGTAATGTCAATCTCCTTTTCAGAATACATATCAACAAGATTGATCGTTTTGATTTTTCGACCATTTATGTCAAAGATGTCAGCATTCAGCAAATCAAAATTTCCGCTATTTTTCAGCGTATAAATTCCATTGGATGGATTTGGGAACACCTTAATACTATTTTTAAGTTCATTGGTGTCCGCTATGGACAACCGTGCATCGCAATTGTAAACTGTGATTTCATCAATATACCAACCATCATTTCCGTTGCATCCATCAGTGCCCAATTCAAACCTAAATTGAACGGTCGAATTTGCAATGACCCCTAGAGATGACAAATCAATGACACTCTGCCCCCAACTGCCTATTAGCCGTCCGCCGTCAGTTCCCGTAAATGCCGCTTGGCCTTGCATTGGATTGTCATTATCTTGAGCTGTGGTATTTAAAACACTATTATAGGCATTTTCTGTAAAGGAACTGCTCGGTAAAAGTGTCCAAGCATCACCATTGAGGCTATATTTAATATTACCACCATCA
Organism: Aquaticitalea sp.; assembly: GCA_039919415.1. GTDB lineage: Bacteria > Bacteroidota > Bacteroidia > Flavobacteriales > Flavobacteriaceae > JBPOFM01. The sequence continues at coordinate 727 of JBDSFP010000394.1, forward strand.
AATTTATTTTCTGTGGCAACATAATGATTAAATGCCATGTAAAAGATTCCATTGGTAATATCTGGAATGGTTATCAACGGACTTTGTAATCGGATGATGCCGTTTTCGAGATCGGTGTCGCAATCTCCGTTTATAGGGTCGATTCCAAAAATTGCGCGTCCTTCACGCTCTGCCGGTAAATTCGAATTGATGGCCCAATTTCTCGATTCCCATGTTGCAGGATTGGATGGTAAATCAATGACCGTCCAATCCCCCAAACCAGATTCCCAATTCTCGTAAAATAATGGATTTGAGGTTGCAGCTTCGCATAATGCAAGTGTCGGTCCTAAAATAGGCTCATAACTACAAGCATCTGGATTGATTCGCATTTCCACAGCCAATATAGCTGAAGAGACACTTTCTAAATCGGTCGATGTAAGAGCTTCATCAGAAAGACCTGCAGAAATTGCAGTTGTTGAAAGTCCTCGCAAATTTATGCCTATTAAATCTGAACAGGCAGCTTCCAAAGCATCTGCCAAATCAGAAAAATTACTGGTGGGTGTCAAATATGTGGTTTGGGCACGCCAAAAAATATGGGCGGCCTTAACAAAACCCAATCCATTGATGGTTTGTCCGTTGTAGGTTCCACCATCCACCAATAAAGCGTAAGCATGGTTTGGGATTCCAGAATTGATATGCACGATGGCCGCTTGATTGTCTCCACATTCATATTGTCCATCGGTAACCTTTCCGGGATCACCATTGCACTTGGGATTCCACATATCTCTCAATGGTCCACTAAAACCCGTGGCATCCTCACCGATTTTCCAACGGCTGGAATTGCAATTTAAGTTTGTTCTAACAGTTAAGTCTTCTCCAAAATCTTCATAATTATTCAAAATATCGACCGTTTCTCCCCAAATATCCGAATAAGACTCATTAATCGCACCAGCTTGATAGGCATATAGCAAGCCACTGGTATATTCGGTATAGGCATGTCCCCATTCATGTGCGATCACATCATCTGCTGCGGTACCATCGCAATAATTTGCAGTGCTGCCATTCCAATTTGCATTGGGAGTGTTTGAACAGTTTATGGCAGAATGGTTATTGATACTTCGCATCTTGGCGTCCGCATTATTGTAAGAAATAAAACCAAAAGCATTTTTGAAAAAGTTATATACTTGACCAGAGGTTTGCACCAAATTTCGTTGCGCTAAGTTCAAAGTCCCAGGATAGACATCGCCTTCTTTCCAAATCAAATTTCCAACATTATTTTCATAAACTTTACGGTTCAGCGCATGTGCCATCCCCGTAAACTGTTCCACTATCTCGCCAGAATGGGCATCGATATACAAAAATTCCCTCACATCCAACTCGTTCCAGACTTCGACCTCATATACTAAATGCGTTGCAGTAACTTGACCTTGAATCAGTCCTTTGGAAAACACATATAACATGTTTTTATGAACTGACAAAGGCTTTCCAGACCCGTTCAAACCTTGGTCTCTAATAGCATTTAAGGCAATGTTATTCGCTTGGTTCGATTTTAAGGTCGGAACGTGATTCAATTTTGAAATGCCAGAAATATAATTCCCATTGATAGCTGTAAGCTTTCTTTCAGAATTAAAATGAAAACGCAATAGTCCGTCAAAAACAGGAACTCCATGATAGGTTTGCTTCAACGTCAAATTTATAAGACCATAGCTGTCAGTTTTAACCGTATCAAAATTCAATGACTGTTCGACCGATTCTATATTGAAAATAGCTTTATAATCTTTCAAAAAAGAAAGTGCTTTTTGTTGCAGAGTAGTACCATTCACCGACATTGATTTCCCGATGGGAAACCTTACAAAGTCTGCCAGACCTGTGTCTTCATTTTGTGTGACAATGGCATTGGTTTCTTGCTTTAATATAGCAATGGTTTTTTGGAAATCTTGGGCCTTTGCCATAAAACCAATCAGTAAAAAAACAATTAGAATTCCCGTAAATCTTTTCATAAGGTAATTATCAAGTTCGTAAATGTACTAAAAAACATAGTCGTAAGCCACTTTGTAAACTAACAACAAAAAAACCCACAACAAGATTGATGTGAGTTTAAAATCATATTTGAAAAAGTCTCTAAAACTGTTCTATTCCAGCAAAATGGAATGCGCTTTCAATCGCTGCATTCTCGTCACTGTCACTTCCATGAACTGCATTTTCTCCTATAGAAGCCGCATATAATTTTCGGATGGTTCCTTCAGCCGCATCGGCAGGATTGGTTGCGCCGATCAAGGTTCTGAAATCTTCTACAGCATTTTCTTTTTCCAAAATGGCAGCAACGATTGGCCCACGTGTCATATAGTCCACCAATTCGCCATAAAATGGTCGTTCTCTATGGATGACATAAAATGATTTTGCATCCGCAGTGGTCATTTGTGTTAATTTTAATGCGACGATTCTAAATCCTGACGCATTGATCTTTTCTAAAATTGCACCAATGTGTCCTTTTTCGACAGCATCCGGCTTAAGCATGGTAAATGTTCTATTCGTTGCCATTTGTTTCATTTAATTTTTTGCAAAAGTAATGCATTTCTTAACAAAAACAAGACTCGCAAATATTAAAAAATTGTATCTTAGCCCTCTATGACCAAAGACAATATTTCCAAAATCAAACAATTACTTTCCACTCCAAAACGCATTGTGATTGTGCCACATAAAAATCCTGATGGCGATGCAATTGGATCCAGTTTGGGACTTTATCTTTACTTGGTAAAGCAGAAACATGTCGTTACTGTGATTGCTCCAAATGAGTATCCCGATTTTCTGAAATGGATGCCAAAAGAGAATACCATTTTAAAATATGAATCGCAAAGAGAATCTTCAAACTCGCACATTATAAATGCAGAGATTATTTTTACTTTGGATTTTAATGCCTTGCACAGGACGGGCGAGATGGAAACCCCATTAAATGATTCCAAAGCCATCAAAATAATGATTGACCATCATCAACAGCCCGATGATTATGCCAAATTCATGTATTCGAACACTAGCATGTCCTCGACATGTGAAATGGTCTACAATTTTATTGAAATGTTGGGAGAAAGTGATGTTGTTGATTCAGAGATTGCCACCTGTCTATATGCAGGAATCATGACAGACACTGGTTCGTTCCGTTTTCCATGTACAACGAGCAAGACACTTCAAGTTGTTGCCCATTTGATGGAAAAAGGTGCTGATAATTCGGCCATATATAACGCCATCTACGACACAAACACTACAGAGCGCATGCAATTATTGGGTTGTGCATTGAAAAATTTAAAAGTGTTGCCAGACTACAGAACGGCTTACATTACCTTAACACAGGACGAACTCAATGCTTTCAATTTCAAAAAAGGAGATACCGAAGGATTCGTCAACTATGGCCTTTCCATAGAAAACATTGTTTTTGCGGCCATATTTATTGAACACAAACAGGAAGGCATTACAAAAATATCGTTGCGAAGCAAAGGCAATTTTTCGGTAAATGAGTTTGCGCGAGCCCATTTTGACGGCGGAGGCCATACCAACGCGGCTGGTGGCAAAAGTGATTTGAATTTAAAAGATACAGTTGAAAAATTTATTACTATCTTGCCAGGCTATAAACAAGCCTTAAGATTATGATACGACCTATAATTATACTCTTGATCTTCATAAGTTTGCTGAGCTGTAAATCGCCAGAAGCAAGACAGCCTATTTCTCATAAAACAGGTTCTTTTATCGATGTTTCTATAGAACGAAATATTAAACTCAATAAAAAAGAGTCCGAAAAAATCGCGCAAATTATCAAACAGGATACTGCGAAGGCTTATATCGCTTCCCAAAGTGGCTTTTGGTACACATATGACACCAAAGTCGAAAAAGATACCATCACTGCCGATCTTGGCGATGTAGTCAACTTTGATTACAGCGTAAAGTCACTATCCGGACAGACGATATATTCCGATGATGACATCAAGCCTCGGGATTATAAGATGGACAAACAAGAACTATTTACAGGACTTCGTGAAGGTCTGAAACTAATGAAACCCGGTGAAACAGTTACGTTTTTATTTCCTTCCCAAAAAGCCTTTGGTTATTATGGCGATACCAACAGAATTGGTGTCAGCGTGCCTCTGATATGCAAAGTAACCGTAAATTCTATAACTCAAACACAAACTCAAACCGATTAATTTTATGAAATTGATTACAAGAACAATTCAATTTTTAGCACTGTTCATACTTTTGACAGCTGCTGCATGTCAGGACAAATATCCTGATCTTAAAGATGGCCTTTATGCCGAAATTGTGACCAACAAAGGCACGATGGTTCTGGAACTGGAATATAAAAAAGCCCCAATTACCGTGGCGAATTTTGTTTCGCTTGCGGAAGGTACCAACACCCTTGTGGACAGTACTTTTAAAGGGAAAAAATATTACAACGGATTGACATTCCACAGAATCATTGACGAATTCATGATACAAGGCGGCGATCCTACTGGAACTGGCTCTGGAAGTCCGGGCTACAAATTCAATGACGAAATATCCCCTGACTTAAAACACGACAAAGTCGGGACACTTTCGATGGCCAATTCTGGCCCGAACACCAATGGCAGTCAGTTCTTCATCACTGAAAAGGAAACCCCTTTTTTGGATGGTGGCTATAATGTTTTTGGCTATTTGGTAATGGGTGAAGACATCTTGCACACGATTGCCGGCGTAAAAACCACAAAACCAGGCGATAAACCTGAAGAACCTGTGGTCATGAAGGAAGTGAACATTATCCGTAAGGGAAAAGAGGCCAAGGATTTTGATGCTCCAAAGATATTTAAAGATCATTTTGCGGAAGCAGAAAAGGCAGAAAAAGAACATCTTGTAAAAATGGAGGAAGAAAA
>JBDSFP010000418.1:0-2630 GCA_039919415.1 Aquaticitalea sp.
CCCAATGGATGGTTGGAAATAGTAATATAAGCCCCTTCTTTTGGCAATCGTTTTAAATCTTCTTCAGGGATTTCGAATTTTATTTGGAACTCCTCCAAAATGGCATCCAAAAACTCAACATTGGAAAAGTGTTTGTTACGTTGATAAATCTCGTTGACCTTTGAAATTTTAAGTACCTTCATGAGCATCCATCCACAGAACGTCCCAAAAACACCATATTTGTCGGCATTAATGGCTTTTGCGACTTCTTTGGCAGTCACTAATCCTGTATCAGGCGGCTTGTTCATACCTACAAAAGTAATAAAATGTTAATTAGTAATTATCTGAACCGTTTCCTGTGTCAACTGTTTTAAAAGCACTTTCTTACCTTCTTCCAACTGGTTTATGGCTTTTTCATTGTAATGCCGAACGGTATACAAAGAGACGTTTTCGTAACAGGTAACTTTAAATTTCGCCTTTAAATGCTGTAACAGCTTATCCAAATTTAGATAGATATTATCCACACATACCGAAAAACTGATGGCAGAATTCTGGATGAGGTCCACTTTCATTTTATAAAGATGTAATAATCTGAAAATTTCACTAATGCTTTCTTCCACAATATAGGAAAAATCCAATGATGAAAGCGAAATCAATACTTGGCCCTTTTTGACAATGAAACAAGGAATGTTAGGTTGTATTTTCTTTCCTCTACCAACCATGGTCCCTGGACTTTCCGGACTTAAAAACGACTTTACATACAAGGGAATTTCTTTGGCTTGAAGGGGTTGCAACGTTTTCGGGTGAATCACGGAAGCCCCATAAAATGCCAACTCAATGGCTTCACTGTAGGAAATTTGATTGAGCAGTTGGGCATTTTCAAAATAGCGAGGGTCTGCATTCAAAACCCCTGGAACGTCTTTCCAAATAGTAACACTTTCAGCATTCAAACAATAGGCAAAAATAGCAGCTGTATAATCGCTCCCTTCCCGACCTAAAGTGGTCATAAAATTGTTGGCATCGCTTCCGATGAATCCTTGGGTAATGTTTAGACTTTTATTGTCAAAATTTGTAGTAATCTGCTGTTGGGTCGCTTCCCAATTAACGTTAGCCCTTCGATAATAATTGTCGGTTTTGATATATTCGCGAACATCGATCCAATTGTTTTTTAATCCGATTTCGTTGAAATAGTGACTCACAATCGTGGTGGCAACCAATTCGCCATAGCCAATGGTTTGGTCATATACAAAGTTATAATCAGGCGATTTGTTCCGGTCAAAAAAGCCTCTCAATTCCTCAAAAAGATCAGAGACTATCTTAAAAATTGGATGTCTTTCGATCTCGAACAATTCAAGCAAAATTTCATTATGGTATTTCTTGACCTCTTGCAACGAGCTTTGCAATTCACTTTTATTGTTGAAATAATTGTTGATAACCACTTCTATAGCATTAGTGGTTTTTCCCATGGCAGAAATGACAATCAAGGTGTTTTGATAGCCAACTTTTTGTAAGACATTTGCAACATTTTTGACGCCATTGGCATCGTTGATCGATGCACCACCAAATTTGAAAACCTGCATGCTAAAGTTTTGATAAATAATTTATAATACCTTGTTGGTTTAGATGCACGACATCCCAATCGCGTTTAACATCGGCACCCTTTTTTTCATAGAATGAGATGGCTGGCTCGTTCCAATCCAGAACTTCCCAACTGATGCGCTTTACTCCTAAATCATGTCCATGCTCAACGACCTTATCCAACAAGGCCGTTCCCAAGCCTGTGCCACGCATCTTTTGGCTTACGACCAAATCTTCCAAATGCAACACATTGCCTTTCCAAGTTGAAAATCGATTATAAACCAAGGCAATGCCTTCTACGCGATGGTTTACTTCCGCCACAAAACAAGTAAAAGTGGGTTGCTTGCCAAATCCATTTATTTCCAAATCGTGGACTGTAACCTCGACGGCATCCGGTTCTTTTTCAAAAATTGCCAACTCCTTTATGAGGTCCAGCACCTGTGCCATATCTTGTGTTGTTGCCAACCGTATCGAAAAATCCATGCTTTAAAATTTGAGTAAATATAGTTCAAACTTAAAGATATAAAAACATTAAATCCTAACGAAAACGTTGTAGTTTCATAAAAAATGCGATATTTGCAGCATCAAAATAAAACAGTATTTTGTTCATCATATCCTTTAAGCAATCCTAAAATCCATGGCCAAAAAAAACCAGACTCTCGGCGAGTTTATCATTGAGAACCAATCCGCTTTCAAATATACAACAGGTGAATTATCCAGTTTGATAAATTCCATTCGATTGGCGGCCAAGGTCGTCAATTACGAAGTGAACAAGGCGGGTTTGGTGGACATTATTGGAGCTGCAGGCGACACAAACATTCAGGGTGAAGACCAACAAAAACTGGATGTGTATGCCAACGAGAAGTTTATACAAACCATGACCAATCGGAATATCGTTTGTGGCATTGCAAGTGAAGAGGAAGACGATTTTATTGCTATCAACAGTCAGGATGAAAACCATCAAAATAAATACATCGTACTGATCGATCCTTTGGATGGATCCTCCAATATAGATGTCAACGTGTCTGTCGGAACAATTTTTTCAATATACAGACGTGTTACGCCTATCGGAA
>JBDSFP010000431.1:0-9174 GCA_039919415.1 Aquaticitalea sp.
CTTTAGGGCTTTTTCCGTTTTGTCATTATCTTCTTCCATCCAATTGATCCAGTTGTAAATTATTGTTGCTAAAGGGATTGCTGAATTCCTATCTAAAACATCCTACTTTAGCCTCAAACCTCATTACTCAAACCTATCCATAGCGTTCCCCAAATTTATTCTTCACGTTTTGAAGCAACTCTTTAATATCCTGTTCCTTTGCCTTTGGAGAGATAAGCAAAACATCGTCTTTGTCCACAATGATATAATCGTTCAGACCATCAACAACCACAATTTTATCGGTTTTCGTACGAATCATATTTCCCGAAGCATCTACGGTAAGGGTTCTTGCATTCACGATGGCGTTGCCATTTGCGTCTTTATCAAGTTTGTCATAGAGACTGCCCCAAGTACCGAGATCGTTCCAATCGAATTCAGCCGGCAACACATAGACATTTTCTGAAGATTCCATGATGGCATAATCCACGGAAATATTTTCCGCTTTCGAATAATTCTCCAGAACAAATAAGCGTTCGTCATCTGTATTGTACAAATTGATTCCTTTTTCAAAAAGAGAGAACAGTTCCGGTTGGTTAAATTGGAATGCCTTGATGACGCTTTGCACACTCCACATAAAAATACCTGCATTCCACAGGAAATTCCCCTGACTTATAAAGGATTTGGCCGTTTCATAATCCGGTTTTTCCCTGAATTGATGGACAGGTTTGATATTGGAAGTTGCCTCCTTGTCAAATTCTATATACCCATATCCCGTATTTGGAAAGGTCGGCTGGATTCCCAAAGTCATAAGAGCATCATTTTGTTCACAAAAATCGAAGGCCTGTTTTACATTTTTAGAAAAAGTTTGTTCATCTTCAATCCAATGATCGCTTGGTGCTACAATCATGACAGCCTCTGGATTTTCCTTTTGGATTTTCAAAGCAGCATACAAGATGCAAGGCGCCGTGTTGCGCATGGCTGGTTCCAAAACCACTTGACGTTTGGTGACCATCGGCAACTGTTCAAATACCAAATCATGATACAACTCATTGGTAAGGATGAAAATATTTTCCTGTGGAATCAAGGTCGCCAAGCGATGAAACGTCTTTTGAATCAACGTATCGCCAGTGCCCAGCATGTCGTGGAACTGCTTCGGAAAATCCTGTGTGCTCATTGGCCAAAATCTTGACCCCACTCCTCCTGCCATTAAAATGGCGTAATAATTCTTGTTCTTCATTTTCCCATATTCCTGCGCAGGCAGTCCCGAAATTTCGGGATCATTAATTTATGTTAAAAATATTCTTTCTTATTCAAAAGCCTACTGCCTACTGCGACTGCAAACTGCCCACTAATTCTACCTCTGCATTCTGATTAAAAAGATACATTCTCCCAGAGGCAACATCAACCCCTTCAAAGCGGGTTCGACGTTTCACACCTTTTTTAAATACACGTCCATTGTACAATTTGAAATGGCTACCCAAAGGTACTTCAAAAATATAGGTTTTATCATTGGGTTGGTCATAGTGCTTCAATGCCCAAGCCAATTTCACATCAGTATCACTGCTCGCCTTCGGATTCTTAAAATGTTTTGCCAACAACGGCAACAGATCCATCGGAAAAATAGTTGGATTCAACAAGGGCAAAATCAAGTGCTGAAAGGTCTGCTTCCATTCCTTGCCATGTGGTTTGATGAACCGATTGTGATTGTGGTAGGCTTCAAAGTGTGCAATTTCATGAATCAAGGTAATCAAAAATCTATAGTGATTCAAGTTTGAATTGATGGTAATTTGATGCTTGCCATTTGGCAATTTTCTATAATCTCCATGACGGGTCTTGCGCTCATTTTTGATCTTGATGGTTAAACTATCGTGTTTCAACAATTCCAGAACATACGGAATCGCCTGATGCGGAATATACTCTTGAAGCGTGTTGTGCATATTACAAAAATAAGGGTTTTCTTAACATCCAAACAATTGAATTTACGATAAAAAATGGCTATTTTAGTAGAGAAATTCATCACAAGGGTGAAATCGAACATTCCTAAAACACTATGGCATTTATAGATTATTACAAAATATTGGGCGTTGACAAAAAAGCCTCCGAAGCCGAAATCAAAAAAGCTTACCGCAAACTCGCTAGAAAACACCATCCCGATCTCAACCCAAACGACAAGGAAGCTGAGCAGAAATTCAAGGACATCAACGAAGCCAATGAAGTGTTGAGCCATCCTGAAAATCGTAAAAAATACGACGAATACGGCAAAGACTGGAAACATGCTGACCAATTCGAGCAGGCAAAACAGCAACAACAATCGCAACGCCAATACCAACAACAGGAATATGGAGGTTTTGATGGAGGAAACTTTGGCGGTGGCGATTATTCAGATTTCTTTGAATCGATGTTTGGCGGTGGCGCCTCAAGAGGTCAAAGCAGAACTGCAGGGTTTAGAGGACAGGATTTTAATGCCGAATTGAATCTCGACTTAAAGGATGTTTATGAAACACAGAAACGTGTTTTGACAGTCAATGGTAAAAACATCCGTTTGACGATTCCGGCAGGCGTTGAAAATGGACAGATCATCAAAATAAAAGGGCAAGGTGGCGATGGCAGGAATGGTGGCCCAAAAGGCGATCTGTTGATTCAGTTCAACATCAGAAATAACACCAAGTTCAAATTGGACAGACACAATCTATATGAAACGGTCGATTTGGATTTATATACTGCCATATTGGGCGGCGAACTTACGGTCGAAACCTTTGATGGCAAGGTAAAATTAACCGTCAAACCAGAAACCCAAAATGGCACCAAGGTCAAGTTAAAGGGAAAAGGATTTCCCATTTATAAAAAAGATGGCCATTTTGGAGATCTGTTCATAACATTCCAATTGAAAACTCCTACCAACCTCACATCCAAAGAAAAAGAATTATTCAATGAACTCTCAAAATTAAAAACGTCATGAGCAACGAACATCTCATTCCGATTCAAACCTTGTGCACACAATATAAAATTGAGCGGTCGTTCATTACAAGTTTAAATGACCATGGACTGATTGACATTGTTACGGTGGAAACCTCGACTTGTATCCACGAAGACCACATTCAAAACCTCGAAAAGATGATTAGACTGCATCAAGATTTGCATCTAAATTTTGAAGGTATTGATACAGTTTTTAATCTGTTGGATCGCATTGAAGCGTTGCAATCGGAGTTGCAATTGGTAAAAAGTAGGTTGGGAATTTATGAGCATGGGATTTAGATTAAAAAACAAAATTGAAAATTGTAGCTTGGAATTGTAATATGGCTTTTCGAAAAAAAGCCGAGTTTATTTTGATTGAAAAACCAGATATCATTATCGTTCCTGAAAGCGAAAATCCTGAAAAATTGAAATTCCAAAAAGATTTTGTTCTTCCAAATGATATGTTCTGGTACGGAGACAATCCGAATAAAGGAATTGGAATTTATTCTTATTCCAATTTCAAGATCGAAAGAATAGACCGTCATAATCCCGATTTTAGATATATCATTCCATTATCCATTAAAAATGATGACTTTGAATTTACTTTATTGGCCATTTGGTGCCAAAAACCTGCCAATAATGATAATTACGGCAGCCATACTTGGAATGCACTCAATCACTATTCAGATGTATTAAACAACGAAAAACTTATCATCGCTGGAGATTTTAATAGTAATTCGTTTTGGGACAAGCCAAACCGGGAATCAAACCATTCAAATATTGTAAACAAATTAAAGGACAAGGGCATTGAAAGCACCTATCATTTCTTTCACAATGAATCACAGGGTAAGGAAACACGGCCCACATTATTCATGCACAAAAAAATTGACCGACCTTATCACATAGACTATTGCTTTGCTTCAAACTTTTTTATTGAACGCTTAAAAAATGTGACTATCGGAAGTTATGCAGATTGGACCAAGTTAAGTGACCATAAGCCAATAATCTGTGAATTTGAAGTCTAAAATATAACCCATGGTTTTCAAGACCCACGATGGCATGCAGTATTCGGCTGGCAGTGTAAAAGAGTTCTTAAAACGCTATTGCAAAGCCGCCAATATGCATAGAACAGTAACGCCATATATATTAAGGCACAGTTAATCGATCCATCTGCTGGAAAACGGTACAGATATAGGATATATACAGCATTTACTGGGTCACAACAGCTCAAAAACGACCATGATCTATGCACATGTGAGCACGGCAAGTTTTAAAAAGATAAAGAATCCATTTGATGACTTGGAAATATGATTTATATTGTTGCAAGAAAAAGCACCACAGGTGTTTATATACCACCTTTTGAAGAGGTAAAAGAGCACCTTTGGTGTTTATATATACTAGTTAGCCATAAGCAAAAAAAAAAATCTAGATAAAATTGAAATTACGTAATAAATTATTAAATTTGTACGTAAAAAAAATGTTATGGATAAAAAGTTGACATTAAGTTTAAATAAAATGATTATCGAAAGTGCAAAAGACTACGCTAAATCGAATAATATTAGTTTATCAAAACTTATCGAAGCATATTTAACGACTCTCACGAAACGCAAAAGAAATTCAGAGGAAATCACTCCTCTTGTGGAAAGTTTAAGTGGAGTGATTTCTCTTGAAAAAGATTTTGACGTAAAGGATGCGTATTCTGATTATTTAATTGAGAAATATAAATGAACAGATTACTGATTGACACTAATATAGTTATAGATTTACTTTCAAAAAGAGAAACATTTTATAATGAAGCTGCGGAATTATTTTCTCGTGCAGACAAAAAAGAATTAGAACTAACCATTTCATCATTAACATTTGCTAACACGAATTATATTCTTTCCAAACTCAAATCCCCAAAAGATGCGAGAGAAATATTAAGAAAATTCAAAGTACTCGTTGAGATTTTGAGTTTAGACAATAAAATAACGGAATTGTCTTTGAGCGATGACAATTTTCAAGATTTTGAGGATGGACTTCAGTACTATTCTGCTATTGAAAATCAAATCGATATCATTATAACACGGAATAAAAAAGATTTTAAAAACTCGAAAATTCCTGTTTTAACTGCGAGAGAATTTTTAGCTCGGAAATAATGCCAGTGGCTAACACCGTCTATAAACCATTGCTGGATCTGTGCTAATCTGGTCCCCGAAGGGTCGGGGCTTGGGAATTTTCCAGCGGAGTTTTGTACTTTAATGGTTCCTGTGTGAGACACCTGCCTGCCGGCATGTAGGCGCAACGGTCCATAGGCAAAAGCATTGGCAACCATATAAACAAACCAAAATGACGAAAAATAGTCTAATTTTAATTTTAACAATTTGCATAATCTCGTGCAAAAAAGAAAATACTATAGCTGAAATAGGAAAACCAGTTCCTAATTATACCTTTAATAATATTTTAAACAGTAAAGAAAAAGAAATTTCAATAAATGATTTAAAAGGTAAAATCGTTATTCTGGAATTTTGGGCAACTTGGTGTGGTCCCTGTATTCCTGCAATGAAGAAATTAGACAGCCTACAAAAGAACTTCAAAGATGAGATTGAAGTCATTGCCATTTCATCTGAAAACAAAATCCGACTTGAAAAATTCATTAAAAGTTCAAACACTACATTACGAATAGTTTCAGATACAGCTCATATTACAAATTTCAAATATAAAGTCATTCCACATTCAATATTAATTGATAAAAATGGTATTGTAAGAGCTATCACAAATCCTGAAAATATTAATGAGGATGTTATTAAAAATTTTATTTCTACTAACAAAATAGACTTGGATTTAAAAGATGATTTCTACATTGACCCAACTTTGGATGTTAAGACCATAAAGACAGTTTCGAATTCAGATTATAGAATCGAACTAAAAACTTTCGACCAAGAAAAAAGAGGCGGTTTTAAGATTTTAAAAGACCCAGAAGGAAACATTAACGGAATTGAAATGTGGAATAGTCCAATTCCGAGACTATATCAAACGCTATTCGATATAGCATCACCAAGCAGAATGAAATATAAGGATAGCTTAAGTGAAAATGATTTTCCATACGAGAAAGAATACCAATATAATATGACCATTGAAGTGTCTAATCAATATCAGAATAAATGGAAAGAAATTGGAATTGACTTTCTTAATGAAAATTTCGATGTCAATGCTAAACTGGGAATTGATACTTTAGATTGCTATGTTTTAAAAAATATAGATAATATAATAAAAGAATCAAATTCTGCTTCGTCCGAATATATGTTTATGGGGACAATCTTAAAAACAAAAAAAATCAAAATGTCCCAATTAGCAGAGTATTTGGAAAATTTCACGTCAATACCTGTTTTAGACCGAACCAATTTAAACGGAGAATATGATATCGAACTGGAATGGCAAGCAGAAGACCCAAAAACCTTGCATACCGAATTAAAAAAATACGGACTTATTTTTGAAAAGTCCGACAAAAAGTTACCAGTTGAAATAATGGAGATTTATAGGAAAAAATAAAATACTGTTGCCAATACCTAGTATAAGCCATTACTTGGTAAGAGCATATCTGGAACATCACAATCATAATCCTGATATTACCATTTATAAATGAATCTTCATTAATTTCGTTCTAAACCCTCAAAAAACATATTATGAATCGTTTATTATTATTATTCTTTCTTATCTCTTTTACAAGTTGTAAAAAAGAAAAAACAGGTACTGATGAAGCACTACGTTGGCAACAACATGCCGATAATACAGAAATAATCAGGGACGATTATGGGGTTCCACACATTTATGGCAAAACGGATGCTGATGCAGTTTTTGGACTGTTATATGCACAATGTGAGGATGATTTTAATCGTGTAGAGCACAATTATATTTGGGCTACTGGAAGACTTGCCGAAGTGGAAGGTGAAGCTTCTCTTTATAGTGATTTACGTGCCAATCTGTACATGACCAAGGAAGAAGCGATTCAAAATTACAGCAAAAGCCCAAAATGGCTTCAAGAGTTGTGTGTCGCTTTTGCCGATGGTGTAAATTATTACCTGAAAACACATCCTGAAGTACATCCAAAATTACTAACGCGTTTTGAGCCATGGATGCCAATGTATTTCAGTGAAGGCTCTATTGGAGGTGATATTGAAAGGGTTTCTACTAAAAAATTAAAAGACTTTTATGATCAAACCAATGATGATAATGTAGCTGTAAACGATGGCTTAATCAGGGTAAAAGATGATGAGCCACGAGGATCTAATGGTTTTGCCATTTCTGGCAGCAAAACAAAATCTGGCAACGCCATGCTACTTATCAATCCACATACATCTTTCTTTTTCCGTGGGGAAGTACATGTGGTGAGTGAACAAGGCTTGAATGCCTATGGCGCCGTGACTTGGGGGCAATTTTTTGTATACCAAGGGTTTAATGAAAAAACAGGCTGGATGCATACCTCAACGGGTACAGATATTATCGATGACTTCGAAGAAACCATCGTGAAAAATGGTATAAAAACGTCTTATAAATATGGCGAAGCGTTGCGTCCCATTGATTCTATGGAAGTTACCTTAAACTACAAATCGGCAGATGGTGCATTAAGCGATAAAACATTTATGATGTACAGAACGCATCATGGCCCAATTACCGCGGCAGATGGCGACAAATGGATTTCAACTGCCCTAATGTGGAGTCCGATAAAAGCTTTAGAGCAATCCTTTACGCGAACCAAAAAATCCAATCACAAGGAGTTTTATGACATGATGAATATTCGCACCAACTCCTCGAACAATACAGTGTATGCTGATGCTGATGGCACCATTGCCTATTATCATGGCAACTTTATTCCAAAACGAAATGTGAAATTTGACTATACCAAACCTGTTGATGGTAGTAATCCTGAAACCGATTGGAAGGGGATTCACGATTTAAAAGATAATATTTTTGTAATGAACCCTCCAAATGGTTGGATTCAGAATTGCAACTCTACGCCATTTACATGTTCTGATATTTATAGCCCTAAGCGTGAAGATTATCCAAATTATATGAGTTCATACCCAGAGAATTTTAGAGGCATGCATGCCATTCCTTTATTGACAAAAGCGGAAGATTTGACTTTAGATTCCTTAATTGAATTGGCTTACGACTCCTATTTACCAGGAGCAGAGTTATTGATTAGTGGATTGTTGGATGCTGCCCAAAAAGTGTCTGTTAAAACACAAGAAGCTAAGGAGGCAATCGCATTATTAAAGAATTGGGATTTTAGGGTATCTGAAAATTCAGTTGGAATGACGTTGACACAGTTTTATGTAAACGCGTATTTCAAGTCAGACAAATTTCGTAATAAACAAATGACGTTACTAGAACAATTTGATTATATGAGCAAAATAGCTTCACCAGCAGAACGCATGGAAATTTTTCAAACAGCTTTGGATAATTTAAAAGCAGATTTTGGCTCATGGCAAACACCTTGGGGGGAATTCAATAGATATCAAAGAAACAATGGTGAAATTTTTCAAGAATTTGATGATTCAAAACCTAGTCTTCCAGTTGGTATGGCATCGAGTTTTTGGGGCGCTTTAGCATCCTTTGGGACCAGATTTGGAGAGAATACCAAACGACAATACGGAACTTCGGGAAATAGCTTTGTAGCCGTTGTGGAGTTTGGTGATAAAGTAAAGGCAAAAAGTCTATTAGCTGGTGGCGAAAGTGGCAATCCAAATTCGCCGCACTTTGACGACCAATCACAACGCTATGCAGATGGTTTATTTAAAGATGTGGCATTTTATAGAGAAGACGTTGAAAAACGAGCTGAAGCCACTTATCATCCAGGAGAAAAACATGAATAACCTATGGAAAAATGAATACCATCAACCCAATAAAATCGTGCTACAACACCGTACAAAATTTAATGCAAGTCCATTAACGAAAATCCCCGCGGGTTTATATTCATTTTGTATTTGCCAAATTTAGTGCTTTAACAACACAACTAATTTTATATATAAGGTTTGGCGTTATGGAAAAAAAACCTAGCAGTTTGAAATGCAAGAAGAAAATAGTACCAAAATGGTTTAAAACCGACAGCAACTATCTGATTTATACTAAAAACCAAAACAACCAATTTGAGCGTTCAAGATATTTTATCAATCTTCAAAACGGTAGGTGTTATATTTATGAAACTGTCGAAATGTAAAAAATAAAACTACCGCCATCATCATGTACCTGCCCGTCCGG
>JBDSFP010000467.1:0-4555 GCA_039919415.1 Aquaticitalea sp.
GTGCTTATTTTTTGAGCAATTCCGGAAATTCCCTTTTGAATTTATTGATTCTCGGAATGGATACATTTTGAATGTACGGATTGTCAGGATTCAAACGCTCATAATTTTGATGATAATCTTCAGCCACCCAAAATTTCTGGAACGGATAGACTTCAGCAGCGATTTTTTCATTCAACTTTTTGGCCAATGCATCTTTTTTATCATCGATGATTTTCTTTTGGGCATCATTCTGATAGAAGATGATTGAACGATACTGTGAGCCTCTATCATTTCCCTGTCCGTTCACTTGAGTTGGGTCCTGAGAACCAAAGTACACATCTACTAAAGTGGCAAAACTAACCACATTTGGGTCGTAAATGACTTCCACAGATTCTGCATGTCCAGTTCTCCCAGTGCCGTTTTCCTCATAGGTAGGATTTTTTGTGTGTCCTCCGGCATAACCGCTAATAACCTCGTCAACACCATTGACGCTTTCATAAATTGCTTCCACACACCAAAAGCAACCACTCGCAAAATAGGCCTTCGCTTTGCCATCTTGCATTGGGACTTCCATAGGTTTGGCACTGACTGCTTCCTGTTGTTTCGAATTGACTTGTGCTGTATTCTGGCAACTAAATAAACATATCATTGCTGCCGATAAAATAATTGATTTCATAAATTTGATTTTTACAGTAGTCGTTCGGTTTTTTAAAACCTTAAGTTAAATTATGTGAAAGTTTTATTAAAGTTTATTGGATAGTGTGTACATTTAAATGAACGTGTTAAATAAAATTTGAATTTTTGATTTCTTGAAATTAAGAATTTTGTTATTTGATTCCTAAGTTAGTGATTATTTTTGTCTTATATGAGGTTTTTGCTCCTTCAAGAAACTCTGTTATTATTTCTTATGTTTGTAATTGATGGTATAATTGTGAGAACAAAATTTCTATCCTTTTCCTCGATTTTCTAAAAATTTAAGTTAACTTTTTATAGTTATTTGAGTGCTACTTTTCGACATCAGATTAAAAAATTGCTTTAGATTGAAAACAGTTTCACTCTACAGTTTCAAAGAAAATCAACTTTTCAAGAATAAAAATCCCATACAATAATTCCATGTGGACGTTTTTGCACCGAGATTTTTTTATGAAAATTGAAATTAGCAAAGGTCTTGTGAAAAACCGAATTATTAAGAATTAAAAAACATAATGGACATGTTTTCAAAAAAGCGTTCCGATTGAAAAGCTTTTCTTATTTTTACAAAAACAAGTATTGCCAGTTCGAGTCACGCGCAATTTTGCTTGATCTTTCGAAAACCTTGGCAATACAATTTAAGTTTAATTAAAAAACCCCGAAGTTTCGGGACTGCCTTAACAGGAAGTTAACATGAAAAACTTACTCATATTATTCATTTCACTAACAATTTTCTCTTGCAAAAAAGTAGAGAAAATAAAAGTCGATACCATTGTCATCAATGCCAATGTATATACTGTTAATGCTGCTTTTGACAAGGCACAGGCCTTCGCTGTTAAAGATGGGAAGTTTGTGGATATTGGATTGAGCAGTGATATGGAGGAAAAATATCTAGCCGACAATGTCATCAACGCGGAAGGACAAACCATTGTTCCTGGTTTTATCGACGCGCACTGTCATTTTTTAGGTTTGGGACTCGATCAGCAAAGTGTCAATTTGGTCGGAACAAAAAGTTTTGGGGAAGTGGTGGATAGCGTGGTAGCGTTCCAAAAGCGAAGCAATCCAAAATTTATAACAGGACGCGGTTGGGATCAGAATGATTGGGAAATAAAGGAGTTTCCAACAAAAGAAATGTTGGATGCCAAATTTCCAAATGTTCCTGTGGTGTTAACGAGAATCGATGGGCACGCCATTATTTGTAATCAGGCGGCACTCAATTTGGGCAAAGTCACTAAAGATAGTAAGATTGAAGGCGGCGAAGTCGTGCTTAAAAATGGAAAACCGACCGGTGTTTTAATCGATAATGCCGAATCGCTGGTAATGGGTGCTTGGCCAAAAAATTCAAAAGAAACCATTTCAAAAGCGTTACTTGACGCACAAAATATTTGTTTCGAATACGGTTTGACCACTGTCGATGATGCAGGTTTGGATCGAGCAGTGATTGAAATCATTGACAGTTTGCAAAAAGTCGGAACTTTAAAAATGCGAATTTATGCTATGGTTTCTGCCTCCAGGCAAAATCTAGATTATTATCTCAACAAAGGCATTTACAAAACCGATCGTTTGGATGTTCGTTCATTTAAGTTTTATGGCGATGGTGCCTTGGGTTCACGAGGTGCCTTGCTTCGAGCTCCCTATAGTGACCAAGATGGGCATTATGGATTGTTGACAACGCCTTTGTCAATTTTGGATTCAGCAGCACAACAGATTGCCAACTCCAAATTCCAGATGAACACCCATGCCATTGGCGATTCTGCAAATCATATTTTGTTGAACATTTATAACAAGGTGTTGAAGAATCAAAATGATCGCCGTTGGCGCATTGAGCATGCACAAGTAATTTCTCCAAAGGATTTTGACAAGTTCAAAAACATCATTCCATCCGTGCAGCCTACGCACGCTACAAGCGACATGTATTGGGCGGAAGAGCGATTGGGAAAAGAACGTTTGAAAGGTGCCTATGCCTATCAACAATTATTGAAAGCCTATGGAAAAGTGGCTCTTGGCACCGATTTTCCTGTAGAGCAGGTGAGTCCGTTTTTGACCTTTCATTCGGCTGTGGCACGTCAAGATCTGGAAGACTTTCCAGCCGATGGATTTCAAATGGAAAACGCTTTGTCTCGAGAGGAAACCTTAAAAGGAATGACCATTTGGGCAGCCTATGCCAATTTTGAAGAAAAGGAAAAAGGAAGCATCGAACTTGGTAAATTTGCGGATTTCATCATTTTAGATAAGAATATCATGGTGGTTGAAAACGATTCGATTCCAAATGTAAAAGTGTTTAAGACCTATCTCAATGGTGAACTTCAATTTAATAGCTCACAAAAGGAAGTCGCTCCAATTGCGAATGCTAAAAAGGAATAATTATTTTAATATTTCTCCTTTTATGGTTTCCTAGCAGAATTCACAGATTTACCCAGAAGTGTACAAAATGATAGTAGCCTCTCTGCGCAATTCCGCGAGATCTGCGGGCAAATTTCAGCAAGATCAATTTTTTTCTCCCGCAGATTTCTCAGATTTCTCCAGAAATTTTAACATCCATAAATTTGGGCTAAATAATCAAAATGTTCGCCTTCCATCAAAAGGTCGCAATTCAACCCAAGCATTTTGCAAGCAGAATTCAATGTCCCAAAATCAAGGTACAACCATTTCATCGGCACTTCATCTTCTCCCTTGTAGCACAAATAATAATCCAATTCGCCATAATAATTGGCATTTGTGTTCATCCATAAACCACCATCGTCGTCTTCATACATATATTTGATATCTGAGGAATCGATTAAGATTTGCCCATTTGGATTTAAAAGCGATTTTATATGTTTTAGGTATTTGGAGACTTGCGATACTTCCTGAAAGATACCTGTGCCATTCATCAACAATAAAATGGTATCGAATGTCGAAGTTTCGCTGAGAATATTTTTCAGTTCCACATGATGGACACCTCGCTTTTTGGCAACTTTCACAGCCCCGTTTGAAACATCAATGGCTTTCACATTAAAACCTTTTTCCTGTAAATACAAACTATGGCTTCCCGAACCACAGCCAACATCCAAAACAGAGCCTTTACACATTTGTAAAGCTTTTTGTTCTAGTTTCGGCATATCTTTATAAGAGCGAAATAGATACGGCAATGGCAGTTCATCTTCCCCGGAAATATTGGTGGAGGTAATGAGGTCTTCAGTATAATTTCCGTTTTGATAATCCAATAGTGCGTTTCCAAAGAGGTCTTTTGTTTTCAAAATTTCAGAAGTGTAAGTATTAGGAGTGGATACTTTTGATTATATGTTTTCATCAGATTTTTTTACCGCAAAGGCGCAATTTCGATAGGTATCGGGACTCAAGGCGGCACAAAGAATATTTTGTAATTTTACATTTACATTTTAAAACCTTAAGCCTTGAATTTGGAACCCAACATAAAAAACCTTCCACAGCTCGCCAAAGATAAACATAAGGAAAACAAAACATTCTTTGCGAAGCTCAAAAGAAAGCCGCCAAAACAATTGGATTATTTAATGGAGGAATTGCATGAAACAGAATTCAAACGGACAGATTGTTTGAACTGTGCCAATTGCTGCAAAACCACCGGACCTTTGTTTACAGATAAAGATATTGAGCGCATTGCAAAACATTTCAAAATGAAACAACAGCAATTCATTGACCAATTTTTGCGCATTGATGAAGAGAACGATTATGTCTTGAAAAGTGTGCCTTGCACATTTTTGGCTGCTGATAATGAGTGCTCCATTTATGAAGTGCGGCCGAAAGCCTGTCGGGAATTTCCACACACAGACCGAAAAAAGTTTCAACAGATTTCTAACCTGACACTTAAAAATGTAGAAATATGCCCAGCAGCTTTCAATATTGTGGAAGAGATGAAAAACAGATT
>JBDSFP010000339.1:0-3365 GCA_039919415.1 Aquaticitalea sp.
ATATTTGGCAGCAAAACTCCCTGAGGTTATCTTTGCCGACCCTCAGCAAAAATGCCGCGTTGGTCAAGGGGTTAAGACGCCTCCCTTTCACGGAGGAATCACGGGTTCGAATCCCGTACGTGGTACTAGATAAATTATAAAAGCCCTGATAGTAAGCCCTTTCAGGGTTTTTTTATTTCTTAGGGGACACTTTAGGGGCACGTTTGAACTTAAAATTAGTTTTGCTTTTCTATTTCTTAAAACTAACTTAGAAACATGAAACATTTATTACTTATCTAACCTTTAAAATAGCTTTAAATTCTCTTGGCTTAACTAGACTTGACTGTAAAATGGTGTTTAGTTTCTCAGCTAAGCTTGTATGTCCTTTCCTCCTTTCTTCTTCGATAATATTATAAGCAACTTTAAGCAAAGATGTATTTTGATCGCCATCAATTGACTTAAATAATCTTGTTAATAAGGCTTGGTTCATTTATTAATATTCGAATGCAATATACAACCAAGTGAATGACTTGAAAACGAATAATAACTTAACTAATCTGATTTTAATTTCTTCGTATTTGCCTGTCATGGCTAATCATTAAAGTCTTCTTCTGAAATTTCATTCGTTTTAAATTGATCTGAAAAATCTGTCGTTATAACGTCTAATTTTAGTGAAAACGATGGAATTTGATAGCTATTATATGACTGGTTACCTTTTGTTTTAGTCCCCTCAAAAACTTTATTAAAATCTAATGTATCATTACCTTTTTTGTATAAATGGTCTAAAATAAATTTACCAACACATTTTTGATTTATAATTTTTTGTCGCCAGTCCTTCCCGTACGCGATTTTAAGATAATATTTCCCCTCAGGAATATTTTTAACGTTGTAGGTATCTCCGCTTCGTATATAGACATAGCGAATACATTTTTTTGTTCTTACATTAATCAGTTTAACTACAGCGTCTGTATTATAACCCACTGTAACTTCTAATTTGTTGTCAAGTGCTTTATTAAAACGCGGCGTAAAGTTGTAGCAACCTGGGCTATTTCCGGTTTGGTAATATGTTGAATCCCAATCAGAATAATTAACATGATTAGTCGAATCCAGTTGCTTATTGTTGTCGGATAAATAATTGCTTGAATCATTCTTTTCAGGGGTATCTCTATAAAGATTGCCTGATTGAGGTTGATTCAACGAACTATTGCCTGTTGTAACCGAATTAGAAGAATTGTTTTGATTTTGGTAATTCGTAACGATAACAAATATAATTATCGCGAGAACGAGTGCCACTCCTCTATATTTTGGCCAATAATTTAATATTTTCCTGCGTTTAGTATACGCAAATATTTTTTGTATTGCTTCATTGTCTGAACCTGCTAAACGAGCTAGTTTTATAGCGATTCTTTCTACATAATCAAATGACAAATATCTGCAGCATTTTAAAACCTCAAAGATTATTTGTCTATTTATTTTAAAATGATCTGATTCTAATAAAAATTCAATGGAATTGTCATTTAGAATTGCATTTAAGTGGTTGTATAGAGCTTGCTGATTTAATGGTTCTGAATGTGTAGTAGTCAGAAAAAGTCTGATTTCGCTGAACCTTTTCAGATAGGTTTCAGGTGTTACTGGCGATGCTTTGGGCTCCGATTGTGTTTTGTGCGATTTCGTTTCAGCATATTCTTTTTGATAAAAGTCATCATATTCATGATCATAGTTCGCCCTTAAATTTATTTCAGATAATACATCATATGCTTCCTTAATTTCCCTAAACTTGATTTCTGAGTCCTTACTACCAAAGTTTTTGTCTGGATGAAATTTAAATGCTAATCTTCTGTAAGACCTTTTGATTTCATTTCCCGTAGCGGTTGATTTGAGATTTAAAATCCTGTAATAATCTTTGAATATCATTTTTTATAAGTAGTTAATGCCTTTTACCGAATCTTAAATCTAATAAATTGCTTTAATATTCCTCAAATCAATTTGGCGGTTACGACGCGCACTAAATATTCGTTTTAATTTAGGAAGCATATAATAAAAACACTCTTTAAAATAAGATAATTGATCGACGAGATGCCGCGGTACAATATTGCACTTGCGAGGTCACTTCGGGGACTAATTGGCTGGGGTGAACTTGAGCTTTGCCACCTTTATACACGGAAGCTGGTTAGATTTAATAAATTGGGGGTTGTTTGGTAGTAAGTTTAGAATTAAACGATGCCCAATGATTGCCGAGGTGTCCCCCCGGCGCTGGCGGTACATCGCTGATCAGGGAACGCAAGAACCATCATGCGTCCTTAGCCCATTCGGCGGGGATTTTTTCCGTCGGATGCATCCCATCCCTGTTACAGTTCATCAGGAAACTACAGCCCATTATATGGTTGGAATTGTCGTTTATGTTTAGCGTGCCGGATAGTAGTGAAAATCCTTTTCTCTCGTTTGCGTAAAGAGATCTCTTTTTTTCATGGCTATGTGTGAAAGCAAAAAAAAGTTGATCTGTTTGGCGTTACCCTGGGCGAAGAGAACAAAATAACTAAACAGCTTTGGCAGGTGGTATTGGGTTTTGTGTGAAAATATATGTAGCGGTTGTTATGGAGCGAAGCGGAAAAACAGTCAGCGAAATATATTGGCTGTATTTTACGAGTGAAAGGATTGGAACGGATAGCCGGTATTTGCACGCCTAGAAAGCTTTAAATTTTGAAAAATCTTTGAAGTCTTGTATAAATTCCTTTAAACTTTGCTCCTTGATAAATGGTGGGTCCATACGGTTTGACGACTTGTATTTCTCTATAACATTCTACAAGTCGTCGCACTATGCAACAAAATCCTCTAATTTATCTTTCTCACTTGATGCTTTTCAACATTGCTTTTTGCCTGCTTCTGGCAAAATTTTAAGTATAGTTTGAAGATATTCCGAAAGGGTTTGCACTTTGGAATAAGTTAAACATGTAAGAGTTGATTCATGTTATCTATTTCGTGTTCCAAAATAATAATCGCTCCTTCTATTATTATAATGAATACCAAAAAGTCCATCAGTATTTGTTTCATATCCTACATAAGAATAATCATTTTTTCGTGCAGATGTTTTAATACCATAGTAGTAAATAATTAACCCTTACCTTACTATAAAAAAGAGATTAGAATATTCAGAAGACTTAATGACCGAACAATAGACGAAGTACGGTACTATCTGAATGAATAATCGTAAATCGAATCTCTAAAAGAATAAGCAATCATTGCAAATGGATTGGAAGGGAACGGCAACCTTGATTTACCAGCTTTACTTAAATATCTTTTCGATAAATTTTTTGAGCCCGGTCTTCTTCTGTTTTTCTTCCTTTTTTGAACGATCCAAACTATCCTTAGAAATTTTTATTTCCCTG